>CAYNPS010000035.1:0-33208 GCA_964399125.1 uncultured Terriglobales bacterium | reverse complement strand
TACGGCACGGGACGTCGCAAATCGAGCATCGCTCGCGTGTTTTTGCGTCCCGGCAGCGGAAAGTTCACCGTCAACGATCGCGAGTTTGACAAGTATTTCGTCACCGACGCGCAGCGCGTAGCCGCGAAATCTGCTCTGGTGAGCAGCGAGACCGGCACGACGTTCGACGTTGTTGCCAATGTTCACGGCGGCGGAGTCAACGGTCAAGCCGATGCGGTGAAGATGGGCATCGCCCGCGCACTGCTCGAATTCAATGGCGAGCTCCGCAAAAAGCTGAAGAGCGAAGGTCTGCTCTCGCGCGACGCGCGCGGCAAAGAGCGTAAGAAGTACGGACAAAAGGGAGCGCGTAAACGCTTCCAGTTCTCGAAAAGATAGCTTCGAAGCTGCGAAGCCTCGCAGCTTGTTTTTGGTTTTCAGAGGCGGCGATTCTGCTGCAGCGCCGCTGTCGAGAGCGAAGGTTTAAGCAGTCGAAAATCGAGCTACGAAGCTTCGCGGCTCCGTGGCTCCGCAGCTTGTTTTTCAAATCTTCCCGAACCCGAAATCCAAATTTCAACGGGTCCGGGCCGGGAATGTAATTCTTGGGACGCACTTTGATCCTGGGAATGCAATCCATAGAAGGAGGTCAATTGGCGAATATCACAATGAAGGAATTGCTCGAAGCGGGCGTTCACTTCGGGCACCAGACTAAGCGCTGGAATCCCAAGATGAAAGAATTCATCTTTGGCGAGCGCAACGGAATTTACATCATCGACCTGCAGAAGACGCTCAAGATGTTCAAAGACGCGAGCAAGTACGTCCAGGACACCGCCGCCGCAGGCAAAACCATTCTTTTCGTCGGCACCAAGCGCCAGGCACAAGACGCAATCGCCGAAGAGGCCACCCGCTGTGGAATGTTCTACGTGAACCAGCGCTGGCTCGGCGGACTGCTCACCAACTGGGTGACAGTGCAGAAATCAGTGAAGCGGCTGCAAGAGCTTGACGACATGGCCACCGATGGCCGCTACGAGCTGCTCCCGAAAAAGGAAGTGATCAAGCTGGAGCGCGAACGCAAGCACCTGCAGGCGAACCTGGCAGGAATCAAGGCACTCAAGCGTCTGCCCGATGCGCTGTTCGTGATCGACTCGAACAAAGAGCAGATTGCGGTGAAGGAAGCTCGCAAGCTCGGCATCCCGGTAGTCGCCGTGGTCGACACCAACTGCGATCCGACAGAAGTTGATTACGTGATCCCCGGCAATGACGACGCGCTGCGAGCGATCCGGCTCTTTGCCTCGAAGATCGCCGATTCAATCGTCGAAGGCGCACAAGCCGCGACCGACAAGGGCGACGCCGAACTCGCAGGGGCAGTTGCAACCGGCGCCGAGGAGCAGGCCACCGGCGAAGGCAGCGAGTACGCAGCCGATGGCGAAGCCGGCTCCGAGGACATCAACCTCGAAGAGGTGCTGGGCGGAAATATCCGCAAGTCGCCGGCAGTTGCCGCAGCATCGAGCGAAGCGGAAGCTGAAGCGGCGTACGAGTGAAAGAAAGCTGCTAGCGGCTAGCCGCTAGCTACTAGCTTCGGTCCTCGTAGCGCACGTTGACCTGACCTTTCCGAGCACCTCCTGAGACGCGCTTCGTGTCTCTCCAAAAATTTTCGCTAGCAAAACACAGCTAGCAGCAACAAGAGCCGGCTAGCGGCTAGTAGCTAGCAGCTGGAAGCTGATTTTTATGAGCACTACTACTGTGAACATCGACGCGAAACTGGTAAAGGAGCTACGCGACAAGACTGGCGCTCCATTTGGCGACTGCAAGAACGCACTGGTCGAGGCCAATGGCGACATCGAGCAGGCAATCATCCTGCTGCGCAAACGAGGCGTCGCTATGGCCGGCAAGAAAGCAACCCGCACAACCAACGAAGGTTCGGTCGCCAGCTACATCCATGCCGGCGGCAAGATCGGCGTGTTGCTTGAGCTCAATTGCGAGAGCGATTTCGTCGCCCGCACGGACGACTTCAAAGAACTGCTGCACGACATCTCCATGCACATCGCCGCGACGGATCCCAAGTACATCCGACGCGAAGACGTCACGCCCGAGGACTACGAGCGCGAGAAGGAAATCTACCGGTCTCAGGCCGCGGCCACAGGCAAACCCGCGAATGTTGTGGAGAAGATCGTCGAGGGCAAGATGTCGAAGTTCTACGAGGAAGTTTGCCTGCTCGATCAGCCGTTTATCAAAGAGCAGACGATCTCGGTTTCGCAACTGATCGCGACCAAAATCGGCAAGCTCGGCGAGAACATCTCCGTCCGCCGCTTCGCCCGCTTCAAAGTCGGCGAGCAGAACTGGACCATCGCCCAGACCAAGGCTCAAGCCGGAGAAGAGGCGAAGCAGTAAGACATTTTGGAAACCGCCGCTTGGACAAAAAGGGCTGAGATCCGGCCCTTTTTCATTTGATCGCCGCCAAAATCTTTGAACACGAAGGGCACGGAGAAAACGAAGGTGGACTCGGAACCATCATTCGCAATATTGCCTGATTACGGCTCTGCCGATTTTCCTTCGTAATCTTCGTGTCCTTCGTGTTCACCCCCGGTTTAGACTTCTTCCGTGAACATCGCCTTCTTCGGCGGTACCTTCGATCCCATCCATCGCGGACACGTCGTTGTCGCGGAGAGCGCAGCTAAACGATTTGACCTTGGCAAAGTCTTGTTTGTTCCTGCCGAATTGCCGCCACACAAACAGAACCAGCAATTTTCCAGCTTCGCCCATCGCATGTCGATGGTTGCGCTCGGCACTTCCGGACACCCGACCTTCATACCATCCGATATGGAAGCGTGCCTCTATGCCGAAAGGGGAAAGCCGAACTACTCGCTCGAAACGATCCGTCGACTCAAAAGCGAGCTGAAAAAAGCTGACAAACTCTATTTTCTGATCGGCATCGATGCGTTTCTCGACATTGCTAAATGGCATCGTCCCGTCGAGCTGCTGCGCGAATGCGAATTCATCGTTGCGAACCGTCCAGGATATTCACTCGGCGATATCGCCGGTGCTCTACCGGAAGAGCTCCGCCCGAAAGACGAAGTACTGAAAGCCGCGAGGAAAGGTGCAGGCGGGCTGGCATCATCAGGCGCAGTGATGGCCTTCTCCGGCGTGGTGCTGCATCTGCTGGAAGATGTTTCTGAGCGCGTCTCTTCGACACAGCTTCGCGCGGCCGCAGCTTCGTCGGGACGCCGCCTGGAAGGGTACGTAGGAGATGCCGTTGCCGAGTACATCCGCAAAACCCGGCTATATCGGACGGGCAAAGCTGCCGAAACCACCAGCACTCCAACTCAGACCAGTAAGACGAAAAAGAAATCGCGACTCTAATATCCCCTGAGAATAGAATCAGGTCAGCAAACTCGCGCGACGGAGAAGAATCCAACCAGACGAATGAGTGCCCAGATCCGAAGCCAGGTAGCTTCTGCTGTACAGGCTTGCGAAGACAAAAAAGGCGAGGAGATCAGCATCCTTGAAATGGACAAGAACTCCTCGGCATTCACCGATTACTTTGTCATCTGCAGCGGAAAAAATCCTAGACAGATTCAGGCCATCGCTGACGAAGTCGAATTACGTCTGAAACGTGAAGGAGTGCCGGCCAATCAGGTAGAAGGCTACAACCAGGCAGACTGGGTGTTGCTCGATTACGTAGACTTTGTCGTGCATGTTTTTTCCGAGGCAGCGCGCAGGTTTTACGATCTGGAGCGTCTCTGGAAATCGGCTCGGAAGCTGACCATCGACGAATTGCGCAAGCCGCTTGCGCGAGTGCGGAAGACAGCCAAAGCGGCTCCGAGTGCGGGCACTGGAAAGACGAGCGTAAGCAGGCGTTCAGGAGCGAAGTCAGCAATCCGAGGACGTAGCGCAAGTCGGCGTCATAAGTCTTAGAAATGAGCGCGAAAGATTCCCTCACACGCTTCTCCGGTCGCGTTGATGATTACGTCAAGTACCGTCCTGGATATCCCCCGCAGGTGATCGACGTTTTGCGTGCGCGTTGCGGGCTGACTCCAAGCTCGGTGATCGCCGATGTCGGTTCCGGACCGGGAAATCTCGCGCGCCTTTTTCTTGACAATGGCAATGAAGTTTTCGCTGTCGAGCCAAACCCTGAGATGCGTGAAGCCGGAAAGCAATTGTTGGGAAATCGCGGCGGATACCGCAGCATTGATGGAACGGCAGAGGCAACGCGGTTGGAGAATGCGTCCGTGGACTTCGCGACAGCCGGACAGGCGTTCCACTGGTTTGACTGGCCACGCGCAAAAGCTGAGTTCCGGCGCATTCTACGTCCGAACGGCTGGGTCGTTCTTCTGTGGAACGAGCGTCTCACCGACAGCTCTCCGTTTCTTCGCGATTACGAAGCCCTGTTGCTCCAGTATGGAACTGACTACAAAGATGTGCGCCACGAGCGCTCGTACGAAAACGTCAGCGATTTCTTCGGGGGCAAGCCAGATGGCGCGGTTCTGCAAAATCAGCAGGTCGTGGACTTCGATGGACTTCGTGGACGCTTGCTTTCCTCGTCGTATGTTCCCGGTGCGGGGAATCCAAAACGGGAAGCCATGCTCGAAGATTTAAAGAACATCTTCGCCACGCATCAGCGCAACGGCCGAGTGACTATCGATTACGAAGTCAGGATGTACTTCGGACACGTCGGATGAAGCTGCGCGTCGTGTGGATCGCGCCTAAATCCCGTAGCAAAGAACCCGCTTACGATGCGCTCACTCGCGAGTACATCGTGCGCATCGCTAAATACCAGCCAATAGAAGCCTCCGATCTCCCCAGCGAAGCTTCTCTGCTGAAGCTGGTCGAGCGCTCGTCCGCTCGCACTGTCCCCGTGCTCGTCCTGCTCGACAGTCGCGGCAAGCAGATGAGCTCAGAAGAATTAGCTGCCTACATCGAGTCGCAACAATCGATTGACGTGCAGCAGCTGCTGTTTGCAATCGGCCCTGCGGACGGCTTCAGCGACGAAGCTCGCAGCCGCGCGAACAAACTGCTCTCGCTCGGGAAGATGACGCTTCCCCACGAACTCGCGCGCGTAGTGCTGCTCGAGCAGATCTATCGCGCATTTACAATAATCAAGAAGCATCCGTATCACTGCGGGCATTGATGATTACGCAGGAACCAATCACCGACGAACTCGTTCAGGAGATCACGCGCAAGATCGTGCAGAGCTTTCATCCCGATCGCATCATCGCGTTTGGCAGTTATGCACGTGGCGAGCAGAAGCCGGATAGTGATCTCGACCTCGTGATCGAGATGGAGTCGGAGGAGCCGTTTTACCAAAGAGGACTGGGTATCGCGGCGCTCTTCAGAGATCGCCTATGGGCTATGGATCTTCTTGTCTATACTCCCAGAGAATTTCGGGAACTCAGAAAAGTATTTGGTTCACTGCCGTACAGCATAGAACGCGAGGGCAAAGTCTTATATGAGCGCTCCTGAGCGCGACCTATGACTGACGTTCGCCGCGGTCTCATTATCGTGAACACCGGTCCCGGAAAGGGAAAGACAACTGCAGCCATGGGAACGGCTTTGCGCGCTGTCGGGAACGGGATGAAAGTGTTGATGCTCCAGTTCCTCAAAGGGTCCTGGCACTACGGCGAGCTGGATGCCGTGAAAGCTTTCGGCGACAATTTCATAATGAAACAACTTGGGCGCGGCTTCGTGAAAGTCGGCGGCGCGGAGACCGATCCCGAGGACGTTCGCATGGTAGAAGAAGCCTGGCAGGAGAGCCGTGAGGCAATTCTCTCCGGCAAGTGGGACCTGGTGATCCTCGACGAGATCAACTACGCGATCAGCTACGGCATGCTCGATCCTGAAAAAGTTGTCGAGACGCTGAAGCAAAAGCCCGAAATGGTTCACGTGATCCTCACTGGTCGCAATGCGCATGCCAAGATCGTGGAGATTGCCGACACAGTCACCGAAATGCGCCAGGTAAAGCACGCTTATGAAGCTGGTATTCTGGCTCAACGAGGGATCGAATACTGAATGACTTGGTTTAAGCGCGAGAGCTCAGAGCTGGAATCGTCGGGCGAGAAGCGTATCCGCACCGAAGGCCTTTGGGAGAAGTGCGACGGGTGCCGCCAGATCATCTGGAAGAAGGACCTGGACGCAAACCTCAACGTCTGCCCGAAGTGCCAGAAGCATTTTCGTCTTGACGCGCGCAGCCGCCTCGCGATTCTGCTCGATAACAGCGAGTGGGACGAGACTGAGACAAATCTGAAGTCCACCGATCCCCTGTCATTCGTCGATACAAAAGCGTATCGCGACCGCCTCACCAAAGCCCAAAAAGAAACCGGCATCAGCGACGCTATCATTAATGCCGAAGGCACTCTCGATGGCAAGCCGGTCATCATCAGCGCAATGGAATATCGGTTTATTGGCGGGAGCATGGGGGCCGTTGTGGGCGAAGCGATCACCCGCGCGATCGAGAAAGCCATTCAGAAACGTAAGCCGCTGATCGTAGTTTCTGCATCCGGCGGTGCGCGCATGATGGAAGGCGTGGGCTCGCTGATGCAGATGGCAAAAATTTCTGCGGCGCTTGCCAAGCTCGACGACGCCCGCCTGCCCTATATTTCTGTGCTGACGGATCCAACAACCGGCGGCGTCACTGCTTCTTATGCCATGCTCGGCGACTTGAACATCGCCGAACCAGGGGCGCTCATCGGATTCGCCGGCCCACGCGTGATCGAACAGACCATTCGGCAAAAGCTTCCCGAAGGATTCCAGCGCAGCGAGTTTCTCCTTGAGCATGGAATGCTTGACGCCGTGGTTCATCGGAAGGATATGAAGTCGTACTTGTCGCGTGCGCTCAGCTTCATGGCCGCGGCATAACGATCTCAGTGCCGGACGAGAGCTGCGGAGTCGGAACCGGGTAAGAGCGCGTGCTGATTAGACAGCTCGCATCCAATCAGACGGTAATCGTGGATCCTGAAATCTCCCAACTCGCGCGGACACTCGAGGAACTCTCTCGGCGCGTAGACAGGCTCGAGCAGCTCATCGGGCAGCGTCCTGTCAGAAGCGATCGGCCATACGTTGTCCCGGTACGAGCGCCGCGGGCCAGCCTGGAATCGCGTGTCGGTTCTCAGTACCTGAACCGCGCCGGCATCATCGCCCTTCTGGTTGGAATAGCATTTTTCCTGAATTGGGCATTCGTCAACAACTGGATCGGTCCGCTGGCAGTCGTGATCGTGGGGCTCATCGCGGGAGTGGCTCTGTTCGTTGCCGGCGAATGGTTCTTGCGCCGAAGCTACAACATTTTCGGCTTCTCGCTGCAAGGATTGGGAATCGCAGCCCTCTATCTGACCATCTGGGCTGCGTCGGAGTATTACCGAATCTTGCTGCCTTGGGCCGGATTCGCGGGCATGGTGCTGCTCACCGCCGCAACAGCGTTCGCGGCCACACTGCGCAACAGCGAAGCTCTCGCAATTTTCGCCGCTATTGGCGGATTCGGCACTCCGCTCCTGCTCTCCACCGGACGCAATCTGGAAATCGAATTGTTTACGTACGTGCTCGTCCTCTGCGTGGGGATGCTGGTCACCATACGCCGGCGTCCGTGGCTCGGCTTACTCGTTACGAGCTTCCTCGGTGCGCTCACCGTTTCGGCCGTATGGTTCGCGAGCTACTATTCCAAAACGGAACAGACGGGCACGTTCATCTTTTTCTGTTTTGTGTTTCTGGTCTTTGCGATTGCTCCGATCGTTTTGCAGTCGGCTCTCGATGGCCACCGAATGCAAATACTCGTCTTCGTGCTGCCGGCAGCAGCGTTGGTCTTCCTGATAGGTTGCGGTGGCATTCTCGGCGGCGACGAGTTCACTTGGACAGCGCAGATCATGGCGGTCGCCCTAGCGATAGCCTCCTGGCGCTGGTGCGGTGAACGATTGCGAGCTCCCTATTTCATCACCGCACTTGCCGCGTCGGCGGGCAGCATCCCCGTAGCGTTCGATGGCCATTGGACCACCTCGCTCATCTGGCTTGCTTACGGGATCGTGCTGATCATTTTTGGCTTCGCGCGCAAGCTCGCGCTCGTCCGCTGGAGCGCGCTGGTCCTGCTCGGAGTTACGATTCTCAAGGTGTTCATCTACGATCTCTCCAACCTGGGTCAGGGCTACCGCATATTGGCGTTGTCGATCCTTGGCATCGCGTTGCTCTCGCTGTCCTTGCTTTACCAGCGAGATTGGCTGGGAATGCGAAAGCCGTAGACGAAGAGCAGAGAAACACGTCTTTACTCTCAACGGCCAGCCGCGCGGACTTTAACTCTCACGCGGTAAAGTCGCTCGGTAAAGCCGCCTTCGCGCTCAAATGCCGCAGCTAGCGAGGCTATCTGGCGGTCTAAGAGGCTGGATGTTACTGCGATCAGCACAAGCACGGCGTTGGCTGCAATTTCAGGATAGGTGGACGAAGTGGACTTTGTGGACGCAGTGGACGAAGTGTTGAGGTCTTTTAGTCCACTCTGTCCACCTTGTCCACTCCGTCCACTCTGTCCATTAAGTCCCCGAACCCCACGCTGTTCCCGAACCCACTGTGCTACACAATCAGCGCTCGCGCACCTGCGCGCAATGAGGCTGTTCCTGCGATGGTCCTTGCGATCCCAAATCGGCAAACCTCGTTGCCTAAGAAAATCTTCATAATCCAGCCGAAGCTCTTCCAGACTCGCACGCGCAACGTTGGTCAATTTCAGTTCAGTCTTCTTTGAAGTGCCCGCTGCCTGGCTCCCTTCTGCGATGTTTTGTACTCCGCTGCGCGCCGCCTGCACCATCTGATCGTGCGTGCGGCTGCGCTTTTCTACGTAGCGGTCGCAGAAGCGCACGGTCACGTCATACACAAGCTGCGCGACCTGAAAGCTCTTCAGTTTGCGATAGCCTCCGTGCTTCAAGATCAGTTCCTGTTTCTCAGTCATAAAGTCTGTGTGAGCCCTCCACTAACGCGGCATCTAGCCCACCTCGTCCACTCTGTCCGCAACGTCTACTTAGTCCAGCGCTGGTCGCCGAGGCGCACTATAGTAACAACAAGGTGCGGAAACTTTTACCACGCCTGCTATTCTGAATTTTTCAAAATGCGAGCCTTCATCGGATTTCTCTCCGCAGTCGTTATCGTTGCCATCATCGTTCTCTTCACCCTCTCAGCGACTCCGGCCATCACGCTTCCCGATTCGCTGCACATCGTCGGCCAGGCGACGCCGGTCGCGGTACACATTTCCGCGCCACACGGGCTCAGTCGTGCTGTCGCCTGGATCGAGCAAAACGGCACGCGGTACCAGCTCGCGAGTGTCGAACATCCCAAGCATCGTTTTCGCTGGCACAGCGATGCTGCAGAACATACGCTGAATTTCACGGCAGGTGCCAAAGGCACGCCGCAGCTCAAAGATGGCGACGCGCGCGTAATCGTTGAAGCCACATCGAATGACTTCCGCGGCAAAACCGTGGAGGCTGCGCGAGATGTAACCGTTGTGCTGCAGCCGGTCACCGTAAGTGTCGATTCCGATCAGCACTACCTGTACGTCGGCATGGCCGATCTGGTCACCTACAACGTCTCGGGCGCCCCGACTGCATCAGGCGTTCGCGTCGGCGACGAGACCTTCCGCGGCTGGCCCATGCCCGGCGGCAAGCCCGGTGAGTTCTCGCTATTCGCGTTCGCCTGGAACATGCCACCCAATACCATGCCCATCGTTTATGCGGTCGGTCCGGGCGGCGACGAGGCGCACGGTGCGATTTCCGTCGTGTTCCCGAAACGGGAGCAGCCGCGGTATCGCGTGCGCGACATCCAGGTCGACGACAAGTTCATGCAGAAGGTGGTGACCGAGCTCGATCCGAACGGTTCCGGAGATCCCGTCGAGCGGTTTGTGCGTATCAACAGCGAAATGCGCAAGGCCAATAATCAGACGCTTGCTGATTTACAGAACAAGACTGAAGCGAAGTTCTTGTGGTCACAACCCTTCCAGCAGCAGCCAAATACGAAAGTCGAAGCCAACTTCGCCGATGTGCGCAATTACATCTATCACGGCAAGAAGATCGATCAGCAGACGCACCTTGGCTACGATCTCTCCAGCACGGCGCACGTAGGAGTGCAGGCGTCGAACGACGGACGTGTGGTCTACGCTGCGCCGCTCGGCATCTACGGCAACTGCGTCGTCGTGGATCATGGCTACGGACTGCAGACGATTTACGGCCACATGAGCGAAATCGACGTTCACGATGGCGACATGGTCAAGCGCGGCCAGGTAATGGGCAAAAGCGGCATGACCGGCATGGCCGGCGGCGACCACATCCACTTCAGCATGCAGCTAGACGGCGTCCAGATTGACCCCAAAGAATGGTGGGACGCGCACTGGATCAAAGACCACATCGCGAACAGAGTAGAGCTGCCCGCGAACCCGCAGTGAAGTATTTCGGCGTAGCCCCGATTCGGGTGCAGCCCTCGACTTGAGTCGGGGGCGCACGGCGCAGCCGTGCGTCTAATAGACCAGGATTTGAGCCGCGCTTTAGCGCTGGCCCACGCGCGATGCGCGCAAAAAGGAGCAACGGTTGTGAAGAGACGTTGGAACGATTCCCACGACGCGGACCGTATCGGGCCAGACGAGCTGAACGCTGTTCTGGAAACTGTCCACTTGCTGCGATCTCCGAAAAATGCACAGCGCCTCTGCTCTGCCCTCAATCGAGCTTCGCAAAAGAAGGGAAAGCCGGAGTCGCTAGCCTCATTAAAACGCGAGTTGGGATTAGACTCGCATTGACAATTACTTCACCTCGATCACAGCCAAACTCTGCTCCGGCAACTCCACGCTCAACTGATTTCCGCTGATCGCCCGCTGCTCCGGCGCGGGCAGCTCCGCTGCTTTCCGCAATGTTTCAATTTGGGACTGCGTTGGATACCTAGGGCTCCCCATCTGCTGGTAGGCATTCAATAGTGAACCATGCGTTGCATCAACGCGGTAAATCAATGCATTGTGATTTCCGCGCAATCCCGAGAACTGGAACGTTACTGTCTTTGCAGAGCCTTGACCGCCGGGCAACACCAGGTTCCACGCTGCCAGCACCGGCAAGCCTGCCTTCGTCGTCGCAAGTGCTGAATCGGAATTGATCGCCAAACGGCGATCCCCAAGCAGATGCAGAACCTTAAAAGCGTTATAGGCAGGCTTCGGCAATCCACCGTTAGCCACCAGGCCAAATCCTCCGTAGAACGGCTGCTTCACTACGCCCTGTTCTTCAAAAACATCGGAGAAAGTCCAATACGACATGATGTCGACCAACCCGTCACACTGGCGAATGGTGTCGGCGAGCCACGGCGCCATGAAAACGGCGTCGGTAATATCCGGCTCGTTGGCGTAGCTGGCGTTGAACTCGCTCCAGATCAGCGGCAGATTCGGACGCGCCGAAGCTTTGATCTGCTCGTGAACCTTCTTCACCGCGCGGCAGACCATCTTGTCGCGAGGGATGAATTCGGTGGTGCCGAAGACATCTTGCGCGCGATCGTTACCGTACACGTGAGTAGAGACAAAATCCGCAGGCACATTCGCTGAAACAACGTGTTGAATAAAGGCATCAGCCCACGCCGCTTGTGCCGTCGCCGGCCCGCCGACGCGCAGACGCGGACTCACCGCCTTCAAGGCACGCGCCGTGTGATCGTAGAGCTCGAAGTACGTCGCCTGCTTTGGCTCACCCGCCCAGAAGTCGATGTTGGGTTCGTTCCAGACCTCGAAGTACCACTGGCTCAGCTCGTCAATTCCATAACGGGAAATAAGATGCTGGGCAAAAGCCGTGATCAATGCATCCCATTTGGCGTAATCTTTCGGAGGCGAGGGCGACGGCTTATACCAAAATGCATGCAGCACCGGACTGGCTGCCAGCTTCTTCGGCATGAAGCTGATCTCGACGAACGGCTTTATTCCATGCGCCAGCAGCCCGTCGTAGATCTGATCAACGTAAGAGAAGTTGTAAATCGGATTGCCCTGCGCGTCCTCGTCGTAGACGCCGTTTTCGTCTTGCAAAATCGCGTGGAAGCGAACGTACTTGAACCCGGTGATCCCGCGTACCCAATCGAGATCGCGGCGATAGCTGTCGCGCAACGTGAGATTGGCGCGTCCCGAGCCGAACATCTGCTCCCAAAAATGCGGAAACGGAGCCGAAGGAGCAGACATATCTACGCGAACGACTTCATTACTGGCGCGACTCGATATTTCCTGCGAAGCCGCCGGCCAGGTCAGCAGCAGGAGACACACGATGAGGCGCGGCAGGGAAGAGATTTTGATCATGATCTAGCGTCTCGATATTGGGTAATTGGCAAAACGCGAAAGTAGTGGTAAAACGTTTTACCAAAGGAAAATCTGTATCATCGTGTTCAGATGACTATCAAGACTACACCATGCGCAACCGATTCAAAAGAAGAAGTGCAGCAACCGGCATCTGTGCTGACACGCCGAGAGCTCATGCGTTTGGCAGGCGGAACCGTCGCCACATTCGCCTTGCCTTGCTTCTGTCTCGGTCAGGCGAGCTTCAAGCCTCCATCCGCCGCTTCGTACGAGGGCACCGACGAGCAACTGCTCGATGAAATTCAACGCGCGAGCTTCGAGTTCTTCTGGAACGAGGCAAGTCAACAAACCGGTCAGGTGAAAGATCGAGCCTTGGCTCGGGGCGGCGATACGCGTCGCATTTCGAGCATCGCAGCCACGGGATTCGGCCTGACCGCACTGTGCATCGCGGATCGTCGTGGATATAGAAAGTCGGCCGAGATCGCCGATCGTGTTCGCAAGACTTTGCAGTTCATCGCTAACATGCCGCACGAGCACGGCTTCTTCTACCACTTCATCGACATGGAAAGCGGGCAGCGGGCATGGAAATGCGAGCTGTCTTCGATCGATTCGTCTCTCCTGCTCTGCGGAGTGCTCACGGCGCGACAACACTTCGCCGACCAGCAGATCAGAGATCTGGCAACAAAAATCTACGAGCGTGTCGACTGGCCGTGGATGCTCAACGGCGGTGACACGTTCTCAATGGGCTGGAAGCCTGAAACCGGTTTCCTGAAAGCCCGCTGGGAGCACTATTGCGAACTGATGATGATCTACCTGCTGGCCATCGGCTCACCGACGCATCCCGTGTCGCCGGCGACGTGGGACGCGTGGTCTCGCCCCACGATCTCGTACCAAGGCATTGAGTACATCTCCGGCAAAGACCCTCTTTTCACGCACCAGTATTCGCACGCCTGGTTCGACTTCCGCCACAAACACGACAAATACACCAATTACTTCGAAAACTCAGTCAAAGCAACCAAGGCACACAAACTGTTCTGTCTCTCACTGCACGACGAATTTCCCGATTACTCGGAAAACCTCTGGGGCATCAGCGCCTCCGATTACGAAAAGGGATACACCGCCTGGGGCGGCCCGCCGCGTATCGGCCGCATCGACGGCAGCATCGTCCCCTGCGCCACCGGCGGATCATTGCCATTCTTGTTCGAAGACTGCATCAAAGTGCTGAGGACGATCCGCGGACCATATCGGGAGAAAGCCTGGACGCGTTACAGCTTCGTTGACGCCTTCAATCCGCTGGATGGCTGGTACGACCAAGATGTGCTCGGTATCGACTTAGGAATCACAATGCTCATGGCGGAGAATCACCGCACTGCATTCGTATGGGAAACATTTATGAAGAATACCGAGGCAGGCTCTGCCATGCGGAAGGCCGATTTTAACCCAGAATAACTGTTTCTATCTTTGATCACGAATGCTCGCCAGCTTCTCCAGCATCTTGTTGATCTCGGGATTCTGCATGAAGTTCTTCCATACCAATCCAGTGCGATAGTTCTCGATCATCACCACGATCGGGGCCTGATTCAACCCCATAAAAATGGGCGCGACCCAATCCTGATCCGCGTTATATGCGTCGCGAAACCCGTACACACCCCACAGCTCCGATCCACGATCGAAGTAGAAATGCTTCAGCGCGGCCATCGACGCTTCTGGCGTGTAGGGAAAAGACGCGAGGGCGCCGGTCGGCGTGATCGTGCCGTCGTCCTCCCGATCATTCGGTTCGTGCGCGCGATATCCATGTGGTCCGTCGCTGGCCGTTAGCCCCCACGCCTTTTCGCCGTAATCCTCGTGGTGCTTCGGATTGTCGATGCACCATGCCTGATTAATACGCGCAATGTTGCGGTTATTCTCAAAGTAGTTGGTGTAGCGATCGGTCAGCGCGTGCGGATCAAATCCCATGTACGAGTAGTGAGTAAAGAAAAGCGGACCTCCCCGGCCGACGCCAACGTCGAGCTTGATCCCGAAATAGGAATTCCCGTTGTAGTAATGGTCGCCATCTCTCGTTCCCGACCAACCCTCACGATAGCTCACAGCCTCCGCAGCTTGTCCTGCCCAGCCGCTGTAATACATTTCGGCAGGAACCGCATGCGTAGGAGACGCGATTGCGAGGAGGTACACAATCATTACTTCGTTAAAGCCGGTCAGTCGATGATGGATGTGCCAGGCAAATTCCGGCGACCAATGCCAGTACAGCGCCTCGCTATTCGGACGCTCGCGATACCAGTCCCACTCGACTGCTTCCCAAAGCAGCGTAATTCGAGCAGCGAGCGCAGTGTCCTCTTTGAAGTACTGCCTTGCAGCCAGCAATCCCTGGATGAGGAAGGCAGTTTCGACGATGTCGCCTCCGTTATCGTACATTCCGAATAAGGGAATGGTTTGCGCGCTGTCGCCGTCCAGGAAGTGCGCCCAGACGCCGTGATAACGCGGCACACGTTCAAGAAAGTCGACGATCTTTGTCATCCGATCGATGCCTTGCTGTCGTGTAATGAAGCCCCGCTCGACTCCGACCAGCAGCGCCATAACGCCGAAGCCGCTTGCTCCGGTGGCTACGATCCGATCATCTCCGGGAATGTTCTCGCGCGCCATTCCTGCCTTGGGATGCGCACCTTCCCAGTAGTATCGAAACGACGCTTCCTGGACCATGGTCAGCAGCTCGTCATCGCTGAATTCTCGAGTGGTGGCTGAAGCCGCGCTCGACAATGGCGAGACGCTATAGTCGCGACCAACTTCCGCGACTTTATAAAAGCCTTCTGCCCGGAACGACCGATGTAATCGGAATAGCGGTGGATGGCCGGAATCTGAATCCCAATCGGCTGGAAATCGTTGCCATCGAGCGAGCGATAGATCACATAGTGCTGTAGCCAATCAACATTGCGAGACTCCCACGTGATGTCGACGTGACGCGCATAGCCCTTGGCCTGAACGTTTGTCGGGGCGGCTAGGACGATAGATTTTGCGGGACTTGGGAAATCGATCTTGATGTCGTCGAGGATGAGCGAGTGAGGCGCGTCATCCTCAACGCTTTGCACAAAGACAATGCTACGCAGGTGAGCCGGTTCAAATGTGCGGAATGATGCACGTGTGAATCTCTGTAAGGGAATTCGCACCTGCGTCCATTTTGCAGTGGGAACGCCAGTCATGAAATCCGCCAAGTTAAGGGGAGCCGAGAATCCGCCGCGCGCATCGGCGAGTTGGATAAGGGGAAGCGCCGATTTGGGAATCGCTGTCTTGGCGTAGCACCAGAAGAAGAGAGTGTCGCCGGTAAAGTCAGGAGGAAGGTTGCGGATATCAGGAACCTGAATCTCGGCCGACCAGCCTCCGTTGTGTCTCGATTGCCATTCGAGGCGCAATGCATTCGGTGGGCTGAAGAAGATATCCGTCTCCACGGGCAGTCGGCCGAGCTTGCCCGCCGCCAGTGTGCTTGTGTTAGAAGCGTGCGCTCGGCTATAGAAGTACTGGTCGGGCGTGAGGCTGTTGTCGAAGACTACATGCGAGTAGTAGGAATTGGCGGCCAGGGCAGAACCACAGCACCACATGACGGAAGCCATCAAAACAGCCACGAAACGCTTCATTCTCGCCTCCTCAGGAGATGCACGTATTCCCAGCTTGGACCGCCTTCAAAGGTTCAGGACTGCTTTATCCCGATTCCCTCTACAAGCGTGATGTAACGATCGACTGCAACGTTGGTGAACGTATCGATGTGCGTGCTCGGCGCCGGCCAGCGTATTTCGAGCCTTTCAACCGCTGTTGCTGAGCCGAGCCCCAGCACGACTCTGGGGTCGTGAGCTGCCAAATAACTACCGCCGCCAACTTTCATCCGAGTATGCTTTTTACCGCCGGCTGTCCATGTGATCCGCGCTCCGACGGCATCCGGATTTGCTTTCTTTCCCACAAGCCGCAATCCAAGCCAATGGTTTCCACCCGCAGCGTGATTCTTCAATAGAAGCGGAGCGTCATTGTTGACTGCTACCAGCACGTCGACCGCGCCATCATTATCGAAGTCGCCGACCGCCAGCCCGCGCGCGGCAAATTTCTGCTGGAATACAGGTCCGGCGCCGGCGCTTACATCCTGCAGTTCGCCGCTGCTGTTATGGAAGAGCAGCAGCGGCTCGTCATAGGTCACTCCGTGCGAGTGCACTTCGATCTTGTCATCCGGGTGGCCGTTGGCAATAAATAGATCGACGTTGCCATCGTTGTCGTAATCGAAAAATTTCACGCCCCATCCACTCATGAGGCGTGTGCTCTCGGCAATCTTCATCGGACCGGACAAATCATCAAAGGTCTCATCGTGGTTGTTGTGATACAGGGAATACATCTCCTGGTCGACATTCGTGACAAAAAGATCGATCCAGCCGTCCTCGTCCAGATCTGCCGCGTCGACTCCCATGCCCGACCGCGCACGTCCATCCTGGCTGTAGGCGACATTGGCAACCAACCCTATCTCTTCGAACTTTCCCCGACCACGGTTGGCAAAGAGAAAGTTCGGCATGGTGTCGTTGGCGACGAAGAGATCCATCAAACCATCGTTATTGATGTCGGCGGCGACCACTCCCCATGCTTTCCCGGGATGTTTCAGGACGCCCGACGCCGCGGTCACGTCGGTAAATGTCCCATCGCCGTTGTTGTGAAAAAGCCAGCTTCGTCCCGGGGGATAGACTCGCGGAATGCAGTAGAAGCGGTCGCCTGTACGCTCATTTCCGCAGAAAAGGTTTTTTGATTTGTTGAATTCGACAAATCCGCAGACGAACAGATCGAGGCGGCCGTCGTTGTCGTAATCGAACCAGACCGCGCTTGTCGCCCATCCCTCACACACCACTCCAGATTTGGCCGTAACATCCGTAAACGTTCCATCGCCTTCATTGTGGTAGAGGATGCTGCGCCCATATTGGGCCACAAACAGATCAGGAAAGCCATCGGCGTCGTAGTCTCCTACGGCGATTCCCATGCCGTAGCCACCGGCTGCCACGCCGGCTTTTTCAGTTACATCGGTGAACGTTCCATCTCGATTGTTGCGGTAGAGCGCATTGCGTAGAGGCGGATTTGGATTGTAGAAATCCGATTTTCCGCTGTTGACCAGATAAATGTCCATCCAGCCATCGTTGTCGTAATCGATGAAGCCGCACCCGCCGCCTGTCGTTTCGGGAAGGTAGTACTGTGGCGAGCGGCCGTTCACGTGGCGCCAGTGGATACCGCTGCTTGCCGGAGGGATGCTATCGAACAGAATCCGCTCTTGTTGTGTTTGAGACGCGTGTAATTGGCCAAAGGCCCGGGGCAGTCCTGCACACTGCGCAGCCGCCAGGCTGCTCAGTTTCATGAATTCCCGTCTCGTAAAGCGGCGCATCGGAAGCTTTAGTGTGGCTTCTCCGTGGAACTCTCAATCTGCTGCGGCATCACGCCAGCAGATTCTTCGCCGTATACCGTGGCTTCCGGCTGGCGCGCTCGCGAGCTATTCAGGCGAATAAAGGTTGCACGAGCATGGGCTGCATCCTGCTTCCTTCCTGTTTTTGCATAGGCGCTTCCTAGAGCGAAGTAGACTTTGGGCTCGTTTGGAAATGCCTTCTGTGCGATTTCCAGATTGGGAATTGCATCTGCGGCATCGCCGGTATCGAGATACAGAAGGCCAAGCAGGTAATGTCCGAAAGGTAAGCCTGGACTTAAACGGACAGCCTCCTGCGCAAATGGCAAGCCCGCTGCCGAATCAGTACGATAACGAGCGGCTGCGATTTGAAGACGAGCCATCACGTTTGTCGGATCGTTTGCGATCTCCTGCTTGAATTCGTGAATGGCTGAATCGACGTCGTGAGCATCAAGCAGAAACCGGCCGAAGGCGTAGTGGATCCCGCGAAACCCTGGAGCAGAGTCGATGACTGATTGGTACGCAGCCCGTGCGGCATCGAACTGTCTATCGGCCGCGAGCGCTTGCGCATTGCCGACTCGAAGCACGACGCTGCGCTCAGGGGATCCTTCTGCCGGAAGTTGCTGCGGAGCCATGCGCAGCATAGCCATGCCCCAGGCAAGATTCACTTCGTCTCCGCGAGCGCCCTCTCGAGCCAGCAGTCGGAGCGTTGCGATCGCGCTTTCAAATTCAGATTTTCGCAGCTCCAGTTGCGCTTCGTCGTAGAGCGTCGCCTTGCGCACCTGAGGGTCGTCGGGAATACCGAGCGCGCGTGCGCTGCGGATATCGGCAAGCGCAGAAGAATCCTCCCCGAGCTCAAACTCGCAAAGCCCGAGAAACAGCCGAGCGGATCCATTCTCACGGTCCAGTGCAGCCAGAAGACCGAACGCCTGCTTAGCTTCGGCGTAACGTGACTGGTCATAGAGAGCGGTCCCCAGGCCCCACCAACCCTCCTTCCATGAGGCATTCAATCTCAGCGCCTGGCGATAGAGCCGCGCGGCGTCAGCGAGGCGATTGTCAGCGGTCGCTTGCTTGGCCTGCCGTGCAATCTCTTGAAAACTGCTGCGAGCTGCCACCCGAGTCTGACTAAAGCTGCTCGGTCCGGCAGAGGCGAACACGAGAAACGTAAAAATTATCGCGCACATGAATCGCGCGCCGATGATACTCCGATCATATCCTTTGCCGGCATTTGCAAAAAAAGGAACCGCCGACGTCTGCTCGTCGGCGGCTCGCTGAAGCTGAGAGGGTTTGAGATTCAGAAACGGAAGTGCGCCTCCAACTCGACAGTTCTGGCGCCGAGAACGGTTGTTGCTCTTCCGAAATGAGCGTCAGTGATATTAACCTGCGGATTTGCCAGATTCAGGTTATTGAAAAGATTGTAGAAGTTCGCGCGAAATTCCAGCCGCGCGTTCTCGCGCAAAACGGGCATATTCGGTAGCCCGAATGCCTTTGTGATGCTCGCATCGACGTCCTTATATTGTGGACCGTAGAAGCTGTTCCGCTCAATGCCAGGAACACCAGGCACGGCTACGGGCGTGACCGGCCACGAGCCAGTCGCGTTCACAACAACAGGCGCCACGAAGTAGACGTTTCTGCCGCCATTGATTGCGTTTGGAAAGTTACCGTTGGGCAACTTGAAGGTATCCACGCTCTGGCTCGTTCCCGCCCCGCCCAGATATGCTGCCGGACCGAGATTGCCCTGTCCCGTATTCGTAACTCCGGCATTGCCGCCGAGATTGTTATATACGGGCGTCCAGGGGAAGCCTGAGTGCCAGTTGAATACTCCACTCAAAGTCCATCCGCCTACCGTTTTCTCCAACCAGTTTCGGTTCCCGCCGAAGAATCGAGGCGACCAGGCGCCCCACAGCTTGAAATAGTTGCGTACGTCAAAATCTGAGGCGCCTCGGCTCAGGAACGCGGGACCATATATGTAATATGGGTAGTTCTGTGCCGCAGTCCCGTCATCGATGCTCTTGGACCATCGGTATTGCGCGTCGAATTCAAATGTGTGAGCTAGTCTATGGCGAAGTTCGGTCAGCAAGGCGTTGTAACTCGAGTTTCCTCCGTCGAAGTAGTAATTGATCTGGTTAAGTCTCGAATTGAATGCCATCTGCCCCGCGAGTACTTGAGGCAAAAACAGGGCATTTAGATTAGTTTTGAGTGGCAGATGCCTCCCGGCGCTACCTTGATATCCGAGGCTACCCACCCATTGACTCCCAAGTTCTTGTTCAACGATCAGCGAGTAGCGCTCGGTATATTGTGTCGGTAAATTATTTGGAACCCCGAATACGCTAAGCGAGACCCCCGGCGCAGTTGGCAAGAAGCCTGCGTCGAATGGCGTGATGAGAGATGGATTGGCCGGAAACTGTCCAAACTTAAAGATATTCTGCGCGGTACCATACGCAATTTGGCTTCCGGTGAGCGTCCCGCTGTTTGTGACAAAAGGAGGATTGAATCGAACATCTGTTGCCAAGGCATCTTCCAGGCCTGTGTATCCGATCCCGAAGCCACCACGCAAAACCAGCTTGCCATTGGAATACCCAGGGCTGTAGGCAAACCCGAGCTGCGGCCCGAAATTAAATTTCTGCGGACTTACCTGATTGCCTCCCAGCCGGAAATGTGCTCCAGAGAGAAGGTTGGCGCCGCTGCCCAAGACCAAACTTGAGAGATTGCCTTTCTTCTCATACAAGCCGCCGAAGTACTCCCAGCGTAGCCCAAAGTTCAAGGTCAAATTGCTGCGGGCTTTCCAATCGTCTTTGGCAAAGAAAGCGAAGAGGTTAGTACGGGTATCTTTTCGGAAATCCGAAGGGATGCCAGTGCGCGGGTCTACAGTTGCGTTCTCCGCAGTAGGAGCATCATTGAGGAAGTCCCAAAGGTTATTGAAAAAATAAGTAGGCTGCGCGTTCCAGGTAGGATCGTCAAGATATTCCAACTTAGTGTATTCACCGCCAAACTTCAGGTTATGCGAGTTGACGACTTTCGTAAGGCTATCCCGCACGCTGTAAGTGTTCTGGTCAAAAATACTTCCAAAACTCGGTCCGAAGTTCTTTATGGACGCTGTGCCAACAGTTGTGCCATTCGTAGCCGAGGCAATTTGGACTGACGGCAATCCATAGGGTGTTTGCGGATTCGAGGTAAATTCGTTCCACCTCCATCCAGCTCCGTTAACTCGCAGTTCGTTTAGAACCGAGGGGGAAAAAATGTGGTTCCAGAGAGCCGTCTCGGCATAATTAATTTGATTGTGATGGAAGAGATTAGAGGCCCGGACGGGTCCATTGTAGTTGGTGTTGTTCTGAGGCACCCAGAAAATGCTGTAGGACACCGAATCGTTCGCGGTCGCCTGAAGATCAAGCCGGCCATCGAACTGCTGTGCAACTTGCGTTGTTGGATTGACAGTATTGACGAAAAAGATATCCGGCACGCCGTCCAGACCACCTCCGACGCCGGGGTTATTCCTGTTCTGGAAAGAGGAGTCATGCGTTCCAAGCGCAGTGCCCTTGAGTGGACTACCAATATCAAGTCCTTGTCCAGGAATGAAATTACAGTTCACTCCCTGTGTAAGGCCGATATCAGCACACTGATGGGGGTCGCCCGGCCCCTCAACGATCGAGCTGAAGTTAGCGCCAGCTCCCGGAATCGTCAAAAACTTAGACGCGATGCTGTTGCCGGGAGCTAGCTTGTCAAACGCGGGTGTTTCGTACCATCCGCTGCCGGAAGAAGACGAGTGATTACGAATTGTCTCGTATGCGAAGAAGAAGAATACTTTGTTTTTCCAAACCGGCCCCCCAACGCTGCCGCCGAATTGATTGAAACGGCTCTCGTTTCGGTCGTCGACACAACCGGTGCCGGTGGAAGTCTTGCAATTCCCCTTAATCCCAGGAGTCCCATTAGGATCCCAGCGCGCAAACGAGTTCAAACCTGGCCGGTCCACCTTAAAGAAAGCGGATCCGTGAAAGTCGTTGGTTCCATTTTGGGAGATCGCCTGTACTTGGGCGCCGCTCGTGCGTCCATATTCGGCGTCGTAGTTATTCGACACGACTTTCAACTCTTTGACAGAATCTTCGGTTGGAGTGACCACGGCGGCGCCCGTCCACGTCACACTGTTGATGCTAACGCCGTCCAGGGTGAGATTGTTTTGGTCAGTTCTGGCGCCTCCGGCAGAGGCTTGCGGTCGGTTTTCAGTTTGGAAAATACCGTTGGTAGCCCCTGAGCCTCCCGGACCATCATTTCCAGGGAGGTTAAAGGTTCCGCCGCCGCTCGACCGTGAGGCATCGCCGAAGACTCCCGGCGTCAACTGCACCAGTTGAAATACGTCACGGCCAAAGGATGGGAGAGTGGCGATTTGCTGCTGGTTGACCGTCCCGCTGATCTGTGCCGTGGCGGTATCGATAGCCGCTTCCGCACTACCGTTCACATTGACCGTTTCGGTGACGTCTCCTGCCTCAAGTTGCAGGTTCAGCGCATTCGCCTGCTCCGGCCGCACCGGCACGTCATCAACAACCTTCTTCTTGAAACCGCTCAGCTCTGCCTCCAACTTGTATCGGCTCGGAGGGAGCGCATTAAATGCGTAATTGCCGACTGCGCCGCTCTCGGTTGTGAGCGTTTGGTTCGTTTCCTTATTGGTCAATGTAATCTTGGCGCCGGGAATGACAGCACCTGTTGGGTCCGTAACTACGCCCTGCAGACTGGCGCCGTACTGCGCCTGCGCGCTCGGGAGTAGAAAAAGGACGCCGCAGAACACAACGCAGACTACCGCGAGAGAAACCGCACGCGAATGAGACATTCTCTACCTCCAGAAACCGCGTTGAAGCTTCACGCGGCATCGCGAAATTTCGATTCACACCCTTTGAGCACACGGTTGGTGAATCGATTAACCAATTAAACGTGTAATTGGTAGCACTGAGCTACAAACGAAGTCAAGACAGGGGCGGGACGAATGGAGTGCGGACTGCCGGCCGTGGTGGCCGTATGCCAGACGTTGAGCTGATGTAGAGCCGGAGAGCTGGGAACGGCCGCGCGCGATCCTCAGACTGTCCGTCCCATATTGGAACTTTCTGCAGTCCAATATTTCGCTTGACTTTCGCCTGATTTCGTCATAGCACAGAAGCAGGGGCTTGGAATGGGGTGGGGAATGCTATCTTCGCGCTTGGGTGTCACGTTGCCGTCCGAACACCGCAATGGCGATCGCGTCGGCAAGCCGCCATCGGAGACGCGATTTCATGGGAGTTGATGAGATCAGACGAGACCAGATGAGATCGGACGAGATCAGGGCATGAGATATCTCATCGCTGGCAGTGAGATATCTGATGAGATTCGATGAGATCGGATGAGATTTGATGAGATTTGAAGGGATTGGACGATTCCTCGGAATGCAGGCGAAACACGGCCCGGATCGGGCATGACCCCGTCTTGATTGGGCTGTCCTCATGGCGCAAATCGAGCCCTGCAGCGCGATACTGCCACTATCTCCTTTGGGCGTCAGAATCGCGGCGTTAACGCCGAAGTCGAAAGGGATTAACGCCGTGGAAAATTCGGCGTTAACGCCGTGGAAATCTAGGGGTTAACGCCGTGGAAAAAAGGGCGTTAACGCCGGGGTTCAAAGCTCAGATTTGCGTCAGGAATCGCACGGAGTAATTGATCTAAGAGTAGGAGTTGATTGGAGTTGCAGATGTTTTCGTTGTCTCTCCAGCGACAATAAATGGGAAAAAGTGGTCGCACATGAGTTTGCTGAGTCAGCGAATCGGGCATAGAGCCACAACGGCACTAGCGAACTCTGACTGAAAGAAGAAGCTAACGAGTCATTGCATGAGCCAGGAAAAGCCCTCGCGCAAGCGTGGAGCAGATAAGTCAAGCCAAGCGGTCACGATCCGCAGTTTGGCGAAATACCTAAAGCTGTCGCCGGCGGCTGTGTCGATGGTCCTGAATTCGACGCCTAAAGCCACGCGCTTTCCCGAAAAGACAAAGAAGCGAATCCTCGCCGCCGCAGCGAAGTTTAACTATCGTCCGAACTTTGTTGCGCGCTCTTTGCGCAAGCAGCAGACATTCACGATTGGCGTGCTGGTTCCCGAAGTCAGCGAAGGCTATGCGGCGCTGGTGCTGGCGGGAATCGAAGATTATCTGCTGCAGGCCGGCTACTTCTATTTCGTGGTGAGCCATCGGCACAAGACGCATCTGCTCGAGCAGTATCCGCGGTTGTTTGTCGAACGACTCGTCGAGGGAATCATCGCAGTCGATACTGCCGAGCTTCCATTCATGCCGAATGTGCCGATGACGGTAGTGTCGGGGCACCGGCGTTTGCCGGGAATCACAAACGTCGTGCTCGATCATCGCCAGGCGGCGCTCCTGGCGCTCGAACATCTGCTGCAGCTTGGGCATCGGCACATCGCCTTCATCAAGGGCCAGCCCTTCAGTTCCGATACGGAAACGCGGTGGGCATCGATTCGCGACGCCGCGCGCAAGCTGGGGCTGACGATCGATCCCGATCTGGTAACGCAGCTTCAGGCAGATACTCCCACGCCTGAGCCTGGCTATGATGTAACAAAATCGCTGTTGGCCAAGCATCGACACTTCACGGCGATGTTTGCCTTCAACGACATCTCGGCAATCGGCGCGATTCGCGCGCTGCTCGATTCGGGAATCAAAGTGCCCAGCGAAGTTTCAGTGATTGGCTTCGACGACATCCAAAATGCGGCATTCCAAAATCCACGCCTGACGACGATCCGGCAGCCGCTGCGACGCATGGGCGAACTGGCCGCGGAAACCCTGCTGAAACGCATTCGCGGAGCTGAGTACCCGAAGATCGTAGCGGTGGAGCCGGAGCTGATAGTGCGCGAGTCCACGGCGGCTCCTCCCATTTCGGTACTGGAGGAGTTGCATGAGACGCGAGCGGCGAAGACGTAACGGAACCGCCGCCGGTAGGCGGTGGGGCAGCCGCGTATTGTGCGGCTGCGGTTAAGGTGATTGCCGGCAGCATTCTCGGACTCGGAGCTGGCCATTCGGCCATCTCCGACCCACCGCCTACCGGCGCCGGTTCTGTCGTTCATGGCGCGATTGGTAGTGATGCCTTGCAGCCTATAAAATCGTTGCGCTCGAAAACCCCATTTCCTATCAGGTGATTCATGCCGGAGACCCAGGCAGCCACGCAGCAGCAGGACATTCAGTCGATCCTTCGCGAAGGCCGGAAATTCGATCCGCCCGCAGAGTTTGCTCAGCATGCGCGCATCAAGAGCCTTGCCGAGTATCAGAAGATTTACGACGGAGCTGCGGCCGATCCGGAGAAGTTCTGGGCTGGAGTTGCAGGCGAGCTGCACTGGTTCCAAAAATGGAACAAAGTTCTCGAGTGGGACCTGCCCTGGGCGAAGTGGTTCGTCGGCGGCAAGATCAACCTTTCCTACAACTGCCTCGATCGTCACGTGAGCGGAGCGCGCAGGAACAAGGCTGCGATCATCTGGGAAGGCGAGCCGGGCGAAGTGCGCACGCTGACGTACCAGCAGCTTCTAGGCGAAGTTTCGAAATGTGCGAATGCGCTGAAGCAGCTTGGCATCAAGGCCGGCGACCGTGTCGCCATCTACATGGGCATGACGCCGGAGCTCGCGATCGCGCTGCTGGCTTGCGCGCGCATTGGCGCGGTGCACTCGGTCATCTTCGGTGGATTCTCAGCACACGCCATCGTCGATCGCGTCAACGATGCGCAGTGCGTCGCCATCATCACGCAGGACACAGGCTGGCGTCGCGGCAACGAGATCAAGCTGAAGGCGACGGTCGATGAGGCACTGGCGTCGTGTCCTTCAGTGAAGCACGTCCTCGTGTATCGGCGCACGGGATCGCAGATCGAGATGAAAGCCGGACGCGATCACTGGTGGCACGAGCTTGTCGATAAGGCTTCGGACGACTGCCCGGCCGAGCCTCTCGATTCCGAAGATCCGCTCTTTATTCTTTACACCTCGGGCACGACGGGAAAGCCAAAGGGCATCGTCCACACCATTGGCGGATATTCCGTCGGCGTGTATTACACGACCAAGATGGTCTTCGATCTCCGCGAAGAAGACACCTACTGGTGTACCGCGGATATCGGCTGGGTGACAGGACATTCCTACATCGTCTACGGCCCGCTGCAGAACGGCGCGACTGCGCTGATGTACGAAGGCGCTCCGAACTTTCCCGACTTCGACCGCTTCTGGCAGATGATCGACCGCCACAAAGTGAACATCTTCTATACGGCGCCGACGGCGATTCGCGCATTTATTAAATGGGGAAGCGAATATCCCAAGCGGCATCGGCTCGACAGCCTGCGATTGCTCGGCACTGTGGGCGAGCCGATCAATCCTGAGGCGTGGATGTGGTACCGCGAAGTGATCGGCAAGAATCGCTGCCCGATTGTCGATACCTGGTGGCAGACCGAAACGGGAATGATCATGATCTCACCTCTGCCCGGCGGGGTGCCGACGAAGCCGGGCTCGGCGACACTGCCGCTGCCCGGAGTCTTTCCCGATGTGGTAACGCGTGATGGCAAGTCCGTTCCTAAAGGCTCAGGCGGCCTGCTTGTCCTGCGGAAGCCTTGGCCGGCTATGGCACGCACAATCTTTAACGATCCCGAGCGCTTCAAAAAGCAATACTGGTCCGACATCCCGGGCATGTACTTCACCGGCGATGGCGCGCGCAAGGACGAGGACGGCTACTTCTGGATGATGGGCCGCGTCGATGATGTCATCAATGTCGCGGGGCATCGGCTTGGCACGATGGAAGTCGAGTCGGCGCTGGTGGCGCATCCCAAAGTTGCCGAAGCTGCTGTGGTCGGACGTCCGGATGATTTGAAAGGCCAGGCGATCGCAGCGTTCGTGACTTTGGAATCGGGAAACAAACCTTCGCCTCAACTGAAAGAAGAGTTGCGGCAGTGGGTAGCGAAAGAGATCGGAGCGCTTGCGCGTCCCGATGATCTGCGCTTCACCGACGCGCTTCCAAAGACCCGGAGTGGGAAGATCATGCGTCGCCTGTTGCGGGAACTCGCCAGCACGGGCGATGTGAAAGGAGATGTCACCACGCTCGAAGACTTCTCGGTCATCGCGAAGCTACGAGCAGATGAGGAATGAAGCGAAGCCTTGGAGTACTACTCTTTGGTGTTACCGGGGTTTTAGGTAGGCTCGACTTCAGATCGGGTTCGTGTTTTGACCAACGCTCTCAAAGCCTGTCATCCTGAGCGCCTCTTTGCGCGAAGGATCTCCCGGAATGCCTCGATTAAAATCCGCTTACCAGGCTCTTGGCCCATAGACGTGGGCCTATTGGTGAGAGCCAGGACGGCGCATTTCAACTTGAAACATCGCGGCAGATCCTTCGCGCAAAGCAAGCGCTTCAGGATGACAGGTTTACACAGTATTGGGATCGTTTGCAGAGATCATGATACGAAGCTGAATGTGACTGAAGTGTGTCCAGGGTCGTCTCTAGAAAGTCATCTCTAACCTGATCCATCCTGGCACGTCTAAATTTTGGCATTTGGTACGAGACGTCTCTCCAGCCTGTCACCCTCTTTTGGCGAGGCTCCCATGTTCGACCGACTCATGCAGGACATCACCTACGGACTCCGCGGATTGCGCCGCGCTCCCGGATTTGCCGCAGTTGCGGTTTTGACGCTTGCACTCGGCATTGGCGCGAATACTGCCATCTTCAGCATCATCTATGCCGTGCTGCTGCGGCCTCTTCCCTACCAGAATCCCGGGCAGTTGGTGCGGCTGTATGAAACGGAGGCAGCACCGGGCAATTATCCGTTCACCGGCCCAGACTTTCTTGACTGGAAGACGCAAAACCATAGCTTCCAGGACATGACGCTCATAAGCTGGTCGCATTCTATGAACCTCAGCGGGCAGGGAGAACCAGATCATGTAATGGGCGTCCCCACAGAATCGAATTTCTTCTCGCTGCTTGGAGCGCGTCCACTGCTGGGAAGGACCTGGGCTCAAGGCGAGGATGAGTCTGGACACGACCATGCGTTGGTTCTCGGCTATGGATTGTGGCAAAGCCACTTCGGCGGTGATTCGAAGATCGTTGGACGCGACGTTGAATTGAATGGCGAAAAGTACAGCGTGATCGGCGTGATGCCTGCTGGCTTTCATTTCCCGCCTGAAGCGCAGCTCTGGGTGCCGCAGGACATGGATAGCAAGAGCCTCGGTCCGCGCGGTCGCCACCAGTTCCGGGTCTACGGGCGCCTCAAGCCCGGAGTTTCACTCCAGCAGGCGCAGTCCGAGATGTCGGTAATCGCGAGCCGCCTCGAACAGCAGTATCCTGATTCGAACCACAAGATCGGCGCATCACTGGTTGAATTGCATGAAGACATGGTGGGCGAGTCCCGCAGCTCTTTGCTGATGATGTTGTGGGCTGTAGCCCTGGTGCTCTTGATCGCGTGCGCGAATATCGCCAATCTGCTGCTGTCCCGGGCGGTCGCTCGCCAAAGAGAAATGGCGATTCGCGCCGCACTGGGAGCCGGCCGGACACGCTTGATTTGCCAAGTACTCACCGAGAGCATTTTGCTCTCCGGCGCCGGCGCGATTGCCGGTTTGGCGTTGGCGTGGGGCGGCGTGAAAGTCATCACGTCTTTAAAGCATCTGGGACTGCCGGAGGCGAATGCAATCAGCATCGACCCAGCGGTGCTCGGTTTCACTTTGGTACTGGCAGTTATTACAGGCATAGTTTTTGGCATTGTGCCTGCGCTGCAAATCTCCCGTCCCGACTGCCTGGAAGAGCTGAAGGGTGGCGCTGGAAGTTCGGTGAGCCCCGGTCGTAAACGTCGTTCTGTAAGCGACGCACTCGTGATTGGCGAGGTGGCGCTCTCGCTGTTGCTACTAATCTCAGCAGGGTTGTTGCTTAGGGACTTCATGCGTCTGCGCAGCAACAACGTCGGAGTTCGTCCTGAAGGCGTTTGGACCGCAGTTGTCTCCCTCCCGGACTCCAAGTACAAAGATCCTCAGCCACAATTCAACTTCGCAGAATCTCTGTTGGAAAAAGTGCGGAGCATTCCCGGAGTGGAATCTGCGGCCTTAAGCACCCGGATGCCGCTTGAAGGAGGAAGCAACGGATATATCTCTCTACGCGGGCAGCCGTTTCAGCCGATGAGTGGGCCGCTGGTGGAGAGCCATGCCGTTTCACCCGACTACTTCAAAGTGATGGCTATTCCATTGTTGCAGGGGAGGGTCTTCACACAGGAGGACGTGAACAATCACTTCGCCATTGATAAGCGCATTGCGCCAATTTACCAGTCGGGTGGCAAACTCCCGCCAGACGAGAGCAATGCGATCACGATCCCGGTTGTGGTGAATCAGGAAATGGTGCGGGAGTTCTGGCCGAATCAGAATCCCATCGGTCAGATGTTTGCGCGCGGCAGCAAAGACGGCCCATGGTTCCAGGTAATCGGCGTCACAGGAGACGTGAAGCAATGGGGCATTACGCACGCATCGGTGCCCGAAGCCTACGATGCGTTTGATGGATCACAGTATCTGTATGTGGTCCTGCACACTGCAATGCCTTCGATGGATGTCACGTCGGAGGTACGGCACGCGCTGGCTCAAGTCGATCCCGGCCTGCCGCTGTTCGGCGTGCGCACAATGACTCAGGTGGTTGCCGAACATGCCAGCGGACAGCAGTTCCTCGCGCTGTTGGTGGGTCTGTTTTCAGCACTGGCGCTGGTCCTCGCTGCAGTGGGAATTTACGGAGTGCTGTCGTATCTGGTCACGCAGCGCACACGCGAGATCGGCATTCGCATGTCGCTGGGAGCCAGCCGCGCGAATGTGCTAACGCTCGTGCTCAAACATGGCGTGAGGCTCGCCGGCTTGGGATTCGTTCTGGGATTAATTGGAGCTCTCGCCGCAGGGCGATTGCTCTCCAGCCTGCTGCACGAAATGCGCCCAAGCGATCCCGCGACAATTGTCTTGACCGCGCTTTCATTAGGCGCGGTTGCGATGTTGGCGTGCTATGTTCCCGCGCGCCGAGCCGCCAAGGTGGATCCTATCGTTGCGCTGAGGCACGAGTGAGCAGGAGGTGTGGGCGAAAAAGCGTAGGCCAGCTCCGCCTAGGCACAAATCCTACGTGTGCTCGGGTAAAAACCTAACAATGCCGTTGCGCCCTTTGGCGCGGGTTTCTGCCCTGTTCCTCGTGCTATATTAGGCCCACTTACTGCGCCATAATCCCGAATGGCCGGACGGACAGGGTCGACCAGCAAGCAGCGCCGCGCCAGGGCATAGGAATGTCCACGACTCCAACCACCAAGCCGGCGCCTGGCTCCAACACGCGTGTCTTACCTCTGCTGGTGAGCTTCGATCAGGAGCCGCAGATCCAGCGGATGGTCGCTGATTTATCACGCTTTCGCCGAATTTCGTTTGAAGGCTCGCTTGAGCTGTCGGCCGATGTTGAACGCGTGCTGATCAGTGGCGACGAGCGTCTGCTCCTCACGCACTACGACGAGCTCCGGCGTCCCAACCTGCGGCTGATCGCGCTCACGAATCACCGTTTTAATGATCCGCGCCTGGACGCTCTGGTCTACGCCTATCTGCCATCGAGTACTCCGTTGCCGCTTCTTGAGCGCACCGTTGATAACGCGCTCGATCACGTGCACCTCATCCATGTTCGCGAGCAAGTGAACGAACGCCTGCGCGGAGTAACGCGCGAAATTCAGGAGCTGAACAAGATCGGCGCGGCACTCTCGGCCGAGCACCGTCTTGACCGGCTGCTGGAGCTGATTCTCACGAAATGCCGTGAGATCACGAATGCCGACGCCGGCTCCTTGTATCTGGTCGAGGCTGTGCCTGAGGAGAAGCCCGCGAAGGCGACACCTGCGCCGCCGCTTTCGGCGTCGAACTCGCCAAGCGGATTGCCTGCAGCGCAGCTTCTCAAAGCGCGTGAAGAAGAACCGCGACGCAAGCTTCTGCGCTTTAAGCTCGCACAAAATGATTCCATTGAAGTCCCATTCCGGGAATCGACCATGGAGATCGATCACAACTCAATTGCGGGCTATGTCGCGGCCACGGGAAAAGTCGTCAACATCGACGACGCTTATCACCTGCCGCCGGATGTTCCTTACAGCATCAATCGCAAGTTCGACGAAGACTCGGGATACCGCACGCGATCAATCCTCGCCGTGCCCTTGCACGATCAGAAAGAGCAGATCGTCGGTGTGCTGCAGTTGATCAATGCCAAACGCGACGGCAAGGTACGACTGAGTTCGATGCAAGTAATGAACGAACAAGTGATTCCTTTCGGCCATCGGCAGCAGGATGTCGTTACGTCGCTCGCAAGCCAGGCGGCTGTCGCAATCGAAAACAGCCGGTTGTATGAAAACATCCATCGGCTGTTTGAAGGTTTTGTTCGCGCGTCGGTTGTTGCCATTGAAGCGCGCGATCCCACGACCTCAGGTCATTCGTTCCGCGTCGCGAACCTCACCGTCGCCCTTGCAGAAGCTGTGCAGCGTGTTGAAAACGGTCCTTATGCAAATCTGCGCTTCACCCGCGAGGAGATGCGCGAGATTCACTATGCCTCATTGTTGCACGATTTCGGGAAGGTCGGCGTTCGCGAAGAAGTCCTGGTCAAAGCGAAGAAGCTCTATCCAGCTCAGTTGGAGCTGGTGAAGCAACGGTTCGATTTTGTGAAGCGGTCGATCCAGGCCGAGAAGCTGCAGCAGCGCCTGGATTACGTGCTGGCAAAGGGCCGCGAAGAGTACATGGCGAAAGTTGGTCGCTTCGATGACGAGCTGCGGCAGCAACTGGAAGAGGTCGATCACTATTTCGAGACTGTTCTGAAAGCTGACGAGCCCACCGTGCTGCCAGAGGGAAGCTTCGAAAAGCTCACGGAGATTGCTGCGCGCTACTACCGCGACTTCGATGGCACCGAAAAACCTCTGTTAATGCCCGATGAAGTTCGCCTGCTCTCAATTCGCAAAGGCTCGCTCGACGAGAATGAGCGGTTGCAGATCGAGTCTCACGTAGTGCATACCGTGAATTTCCTGCAGCAGATTCCATGGACGTCAGAGATCCGCCACATTCCCGAAATCGCACGCGGCCATCACGAAAAGCTGAATGGACAAGGGTATCCATACAAGCTCTCCGCGCCGGAGATTCCCGTGCAGACACGAATGATGACGATTTCCGATATCTTCGACGCCCTCTCCGCCGCCGACCGACCGTATAAGCATTCTGTGAACCTCGACCACGCACTCGAGATTCTTCAGCTCGCCGTGGACGACGGCGAACTCGATGCTTCGCTGTTCAAGATCTTCCTCGACGCGAAGGTGTATGAGAAGTGGAAGACCGAGCCGCACCCGTACTGAAGACGTGGAGCCGGCCGCCCTCGGCCGGGTTTCTCGCGACACATGCACGAGGCAAGCTTTCGTCCGCAATCCCGAAGAGCAGGTTCTCCATAAAAATACAGTGCGGATCGTCCTGACAAACACCCGGCCAAGGGCGGCCGGCTCCACGTTCTCGAAACTCGCCCATTTATACTGAACTCACGATGTCGAAAGTCTTCAATCGTGTTCTGTTAAAGCTCTCGGGAGAGGCTCTGGCAGCGGGTCAGGGCTTTGGCGTGGATGTAACCCGCGTCCATGAAATTGCCGGTGAAATCGCCGAGGTTCATGAATTGGGAGTGCAGTTGGCAATCGTCGTGGGTGGCGGAAACTTCTTTCGCGGAGTCGCCGAGCAGGCACGCGATATGGATCGCGTCTCGGCCGATCACATGGGCATGCTCGCCACCATGATCAATTCTCTCGCGCTGCAGGACGCTCTCGAAAAACGCAATGTGCATACGCGCGTGATGTCCGCAATTGAGATGAATCAGGTAGCCGAGCCATTCATTCGTCGGCGAGCGATTCGACATTTGGAGAAAGATCGCGTCGTGATCTTTGGCGCAGGTACCGGGAATCCTTACTTCTCGACCGATACCGCCGCCTCGCTGCGCGCGATGGAAATCAAGGCGGATGTAATCCTTAAGGCCACAAAAGTCGATGGCATCTACGATGCCGATCCATTCCTCGTCAAAGATGCCACGATGTTCCAGCAGATCACCTACATGGAGATCATCAAGCGTGGCCTGAAGGTGATGGACACAACCGCCATCAGCCTCTGCAAAGACAACAACCTGCCCATGATCATCTTCAACCTCAACAAGCATGGAAACATTCGGCGCGTGATTACAGGGGAGAAAGTTGGCTCGCTGGTGTGTGCATGAGCGGCAATTTCGCCAAAAAAGCAAAACGCCGACGCATGCGCGTCGGCGCTCAAGATTTCGGCCTATTGCCTACTGCTTATTGCCTATCGCTGACTAACTGACCTTGCGAATCACCTGCATCGTGCTCCAGTCATAGGCGAACTTCTGGCCGCAATCGAGACAGACGACGTAATGGCCGCCCTGAGCTACAGGTTCCCAGTCGGAATTGCGGCTGGAGCTTGCACTGGCTGCGGCGAAGGGCTTAGAGGTATTGCGATGACGACAGCTAAGCGACAGGACTTGCAGGAATTTCTGAAGCATTTCTCTTTGGACCTTTA
>CAYNPS010000034.1:1506-34564 GCA_964399125.1 uncultured Terriglobales bacterium | reverse complement strand
AGCATGAAGAATTGGGACGGAGCGCTGGTCGAATATAAGAAAGCAGTGGAAGGTGCGCCTCAGCAAGCGGGTACACATTACAAGCTTGGTGACGCTTACTGGAATCTCAACCAATGGGATTCTGCTACGCACGAATTTGACGCCGAATTGACCAATGATCCCAATAACTGCATGGCGCGATGGAAACTTGGCAATATCCTGCTGCAACAGCGAGTGCAGCCCGACGTGGCACTCGATGACGTTAATCGTGCGATCAAGCTGTGTCCGAAGCTGATGCAGGCGCGTGTGGATCGCGCTCGCGCTCTGGTCATGCTGAATCGCCAGTCCGAAGCGCTTCCCGATCTCACGGCGGCTGAGCAGGCCGATCCACAGGAGCCCAGCATTCACTTCCTCCTTGGACAGGTTTACCGTTCCCTGGGGCGGCAGCAGGAGGCACAGTCAGAGATGAAAATCTTTGGCAGCCTCGAGGAAAGCTCACGCGCTGCCGCAGCCGAGAAAGCCAAGCAGGTGTTGGAGACCAAAGAAAATGCGCATTGATCAGCGTCGGATTTTCTCTTCCTGTTTTGCAGCTCTTCTTTTCACCCTGGCTGCCCTGGCGCAGAGCAGCCCACAATCGGAAACCGTTCAAGTTGAGCTGCTGAAATCGGTAAAAACAAAAAGCGCCAAAGTCGGCGGTGAGGTGAAGGCGCGCACGGTTACACCATTGATCGTCAATCACGGACGGGTGATTCCGACGGGATCGATCGTCGTGGGTCGCATTCTCGCCGTGCAGCCTGATGCACCCGGTACAGACAGTTCTTTCGTGACGCTAGCCTTCGATTCCGTCAACCTGCAGCACGGGCAAACGCTTCCCTTGAAGTTTTCTCTGCTCGCAGCCATGAAACCTGGAGAGTCAGCGCAAGAACAACAAGCCCAGCAGCAAGCCGCGAATTCTCCGCCGGCTGGCCCAGCTCAACCGGAGATGCAGGTCCTGCATGGCGCACCTCAGACTCCGCACAATGAACCTGAGACTCTGAAAAATACAGCGAAACCTGCTGCGAATCCCGGAGTGGCCGCCCAGACCGGATCTGTTATCGGCATGCCGAATGTCACGCTCGAAACCGCAGAAGGATCCAGCTCCAGTTCGACCTTTCGCTCTCCGCGTAAGAATCTGCAGCTAGAGGGCGGTCTGCAATTGATCCTCAAAGTGGTTCACTGATCTGGAGCACGCACGTCAGCGGTTGGGATTTCGCGCGGCCTTCTCTGTGCCAAGCTGCGTATAACGATCGAATTCGCCTTTCGCTTTGTCCGATTTGCCTTCACGCTGATAGATCTGGGCCAACTCGTAATGCAAGTGCGCGTCCTGAGGCGATGTTTCGAGCGCTCTTTCGAGCTCAGCCTCCGCTTTCGGCAACTGATTCAATCGCGAGTACGCCTTCGCGAGCTGCTCGCGTGCTCGAGGCTCTAACTCTGCCATTCCTTGTGCGCGAAAGCTTCCAGACGGAATCGCCAGCGCCTGCTCAAGATACTTGACAGCTTCAGCCGGCTGGTTTCGCTCGATCAATATCGCGCCGAGATTAACGTATGGATCGGGATTCTTTGCCGGAGCTTCGGCCTGCCAGGCAATGGCTGTTTGGAAAGTGGCGATTGCATCATTGATGCGATCAAGACCCTGATAAGCGAGTCCCAGATTGTCTTCTGCCTTTACGGATTTCGGGTCGAGCTTTAGGCACTGCTGAAATGCGGTGATTGCATCGGCGAAACGATTCTCGTTGTAGCGTGCGCGTCCCAGAAAGTACCATGCTTCAGAGTCAGACGGAGCCTCCTTAACTGCGTGTGTGAGCCATTTGTCAGCGTCTGCATAGTCACTGAGCAGGACGTAGTCAAATGAAACTATCTTGAGCTCGGCAGGACCAGGAGTGCGATACTTCGCACCCTCTGTATATTCGGCAAGTGATTCCTTTGCCTTCTTCTCTTTAAAGAGTATTTCTCCGAGTAGAAAGTGTGCGTCAGCGGAATCGCTGTGCTGAGCCAGGTAATCGCGCACCGAGGTCTCTGCCGTGAAGACGTCTCCGGAGAGGAGTGACGTTCGCGCAATCGCCAGAGTGTCTGACGATGTTGCGGCCTTTGCGGCCGACGATGCACTCTGCGCGGTCTGTGCAACCGCAATGCTCCCGACACAGTAAGTCAGCACCACCCACGCAGTCCAGGCATTCGGCCATGCGCGCTTCAATTTGCGCTTTGCCGGCATTAGCGACGAGCATATCACCACAATAAAACGGCCCGCGCGCATGTGCGGTGCGGCGGGCCAGCGTGCGACGCCTCGCTTTCCGACTACTAGAAAGCGATTCGTAGATAGAACTGCCCTCGGCGTGGGTTATTGCCCTGGCAATCGCCGCCATTCTTGATGCCAAGACCGCTGTAGAACCCAAAGTCAGACTTGCTATTGATATCCTGACCCACGTTTCCGCAAGGAATCATGCGGTTCAGGACGTTGTAATACTCCATGCGCAGCTCAGCGGTGACGCGCTCCCCAAGGAAAAACTTCTTGGCCAGAGCGACATCTTCATTAGCGTTACCGGGATAACGCAATTCGCTGTAGCTCCGGAGTGAGTTGCCGTCGGTCCAAGCGCCTGACGGGCTGAATTTCGCAGTGTTGAAGATCGGCTGACCGGTGTAGTAGCCGTTCCAGTTCAAGTTAAAGGACCCAGGACCTATGTTGGCATGGGTGCAGCCGGCGGTATAGAAGTACGGCACTCCGTTAATTCCGCTACAGTCCTGAATCGCGGGAATGCCGAATGGCGTGCCCGATTCGTAGTTCAGGTTTCCACTGATCTGCCATCCGCCGAGCACGTTCTTCGTTACCATGCCGCCGTTATTCAGCAGCGCTTTGCCCGGTCCGATCGGCAGCTCATAGACGCCGCTGATGTTCAGCACATGCGTGCGATCATCGTTGGCGATCGAAAAATCCTGCTTTTGGTTGTACTGATTCTCGCAGCATCCATCGAAAGTAGAAAAGCCGCTGTCTGCGTTTGATAGTGTCCGCGAAAGTGTATACGAGACAAGGTAAGTCAATCCGTTCGTGAACCGACGCTGTACCGAGGCTTGTAAGCCGTCGTAGCGCGCCGCCCCCGAAGTATCGAAGTTATTGGTTATGCCGCGGAACTGCGGGAAAGGCAGCAGTGCTCGGGCCACGAACGTGTTGCCGTAGTCATTGATAAAGTTCTGGTAAGGACTGTAGAACCCATTCGAGTCCTTGCCAAATCCGAGCGACGAAAGGTACGCCTGACCGGCAGCGCTCTTGATCCGCTGCCCAAGAACACAGTCGGTTTGGTTATCGTCTCCGGGCGTGCATTGCGTCGTGTACTTAGGATTGAGCTGATTCGCGTGTTGCAGGTTTGAAGGGAGGTGAACGTAATGGCCGTGCACGTAATTGACACTCGCGAAGATATTCAACGGCAGCTCCCGCTGAATTCCTGCGGTGATCACCTGATCGTATGACTGGTTGATGTGCTTGCTGAGGGAATGCACGAAGTTCGTGTTCAGGAAATTGGAAGTAAATGCGGGAGTAGAAGGCGCCGGCAGGGAGTTAGTATCCCATTGTCCGAACCCGGGCGTCTGGGCCGAACCTTCCGCGCTGAACGTACCGTTCAACTCATTCCCGTAGTTCACCGCAGTCTTGTTGGTTCCGTACTCAAATGCGCCGGTGTCGAGATAGCTGAAAGAGGTTCCAGCCAGCAGCACTGTCTTGTTGCTGAGTTGATAAGCGAAGCCCAGCCGCGGACTAAAGTGTGACCACTGCATGTCGGCCGTGTTATAGCCGATGCAGCCGGTGCATCCGGTCCCGAGAATTGCCATTCCGCCATTCAGCGGCTTACCCGTGATGGTGCTGATGGCGCCGGGGTTTGGAACGGTCGGATCGAAGAACACGATCTGCGATGTTTTGTTGTCGTAGGTGAACGGGAATGCGATGTCCCAGCGCAAACCTGCATTGACGGTCAAGCGGGGAGTGAGTTTGATGTTGTCCTGGAAGTACGGTGCGAAGTACTTGTTCCGCAACTTACTCTCGGCGGCAAACTGGCGAGAAGCGCTATTCACGTTACCCAGCAGGAAACTGGCAAACGCTGCTCCGCTTGTCGCGGCAGATGGATCTGTTGGCGCTGCCGTGGTTGCAGCGCTGAAATCCATTTCGCCGGCGCATTGCTGACACTCGTGATCGTCCTGATAAGAGCGACGAATATCCACGCCAAAGTTCATGGTATGCCGGCCCTTGTTATAGAGCCAGTTGTTTGCCCAAGTAAGGCCGAGCTTGCGGTTAACTGAGAATGGCCAGGCGCTGCTGAACTGCTGCGGGTTCCATAGCCCTCCACCGAAGCTGATTTGCGGCAAGTACTGCTGCGCCTGACCAGGAATCGGCTGAGCCGCAGGGAATTTGTACTGGCTGGGCATGAACTGCGGATTCAGCTCCCCAACCCACTGAAATCCTCCGGTCAACACCAGATGCGGCGTGAGCGCGTTTGAGTAATTGAGGTTCAAACCAGTACCAACATAGAAGAGATTTCGATCACTGTTCAGCGCATTGTTTACCCAGGCGTTATTGGGCTGGCTGCGCTTGTCGCGCCAGTAGGCGCCGTGGAGAGATTGCTTAGAAGTAAGGTTGTGATCGACCGTAAATCCCCAAATAGGCTGAACTGTCTCTGGAGTAGTAGAAGGTTGGTAATTGTTCAGCTCGCTGCCGTTTGTAGGCGCCGGTATCAGCGGGAGCAATGAAGCAGACACCTTGCTGATGCAGCTCGCCGGTATCACGTTCCCGGGGAATTGCTGGCCGGGCGCAGCGCCGGGATTGCAGCCCGCAGGAATGAGAGACGCATTGGACGCCCAGGCAATCGGAACGTAAATCGGAATCTGACTACCGGTTGCTGGATCCTTGAGTCCGCTGAAATCGCCCTTCACGAATGCCGGCAGCGGCAGGGTCACGTTCGATCTCGATGTAGCTTGACGGAAATGGTCAAGACTGAAATACCAGAATGTCTTGTTCCGGCCGTCATAGAGTTTTGGAATCATCACTGGACCGCCAAGATTGAATCCATAATCAATCTCGTGGTCACGCGGCACATGGTTGCGGTCTCCTGGTTTGGTGAGAGGTCCACGGACGCCGGGAGCATCGAAGAAACTATCGCGATAAAAATTGAATGCATTGCCATGCAGCGAATTTCCGCCTGACTTGAACTGGTACTGCACGACACCCTGCCCTAAGCCATACTGCGCAGAGAAGGCGCCCTGCTGCACCGTGAATTCTTTCACCATGTCAAAAGGCGGATTGTCGATCTCCTGGTATCCCTGAGTTTCAGCGAAAGCAACCGGAATGCCGTTGAAGACGACCTCGTTCTGCATATCCAAGCCACCATTGATGCGGTGACTGAAGGTGTCGCCTGTCGTGCCCGGCGCGAGGAACATGAGGTGATCGATTTGCCGCGCTTCACCCGAAACCAGTGTTGGAACTTCCGCGGGAATCTCGGTTTCGATCGCAGTGCTGACTTGTGGTTGCTCGGTCTCGAGGGTTATAGGCGAGGCAGTCACTTCGACGACTTCCGTTGGCGTGCCGGTTTGAACCGAGGCATTCACCGTGGAAACTGTTGCCGTCTGCACGGTGACAGCATTACTGACGAAGCTCTTGAAACCAGCGGCCTCGATCTTGACCGTGTAGATGCCCGGAATCAGATCGGTTACGTAGTAAGTGCCAACCGACGTGGTCGCAGTGGTGCGGCTAACGTTGGTGGCAGTATTCGTGATCGTCACCTTGGCGTTCGGTACAACCGCGCCAGTCGGGTCAGTAACTACGCCATTAATGCCGGCAAGCGATTGCGCGACAGCGATGTGTGGCGCAACGACCGACAAACAGAGGGCGAGAGCTACTGTCGTCGACCGAGTGATCTTCCGGTGGAGAATAGACCGCAAAATCCCCATATCTGCTCCTCAAAAGTTTTTTCTTGCAAAGCGATTGTTCGCGATGAAAATTCGCGCTGGTCCCCTCTGGTTGCCTGAAGCGGCGGCGCGTGCCGAAATCCAGAGTTCGTGCAAGAGTATGCGGTACCGTGAGCACAAAAAGAAATAGTCGAGATATAACATTCGTTGCACAAATGTAACCTTACGTACTAAGCGGGACTTGTTTTGAGGTCGAAGACGTTTCAACACATGGAATGAAGGCGAGAAGTTATCGCGACGCCATAGCTCGAATTGCGATTCCGGCAATTCGCAACTGGCGCGATAGGTTGACTCAACATTACCAATAAGTATGTATCAACGAATGGCAACAGTGCTCGAAAGTATGGATGTTTTGTGTTTCGGCGCTCGCCTCAAGGACCTGCTTTTGCTGCCCTTCCTCTATTTTGCCGTCGGCCATCAGGTCATACATGCGCAGAACGCTGTTCCGCGAAGAGCGACCACTATCACCAATATCGAACAACTACCCGGCTGGCAATCTTGCGACACGTGCTCCGGCGGCGGGAGGGTTCCCTATTCAATGACGCAGGCACTTCGGTATCCGGAGCCACTCACGACCCGATTCTTCATCGGGCACGGCGCTCCATGGTCGCATGCTCTTTGGTGGAAGCGCCTGGGCAACAATCCCAACATTTCCCATTTTGTGATCGATGTAGATCAGTACATCGAGGATCCCACGGCGTCATGGGGAATCGAGTACAACGCCAACCAGCTACTGGATAACCAATGGTTCAAGTTCTCCACACAGTGTTCTTTTGGAGACGGCATTTGGCAGGTTTGGGACTCAGCTCACCAACATTGGGTGCCCACTAACGTGCCCTGCCTGCGCCCTGCGCCTTCGACACACACACACCTGCGGATGGACTACGAACGGGTAGATGGACGGGCGCACTTTTTGGCCATCACGATTGGCGACCAGGTATATAGAGTTGATCGGAGCTTTGATCCCCAGCCAATCAAGGGCACGAACGGAGACTTCGGAGTGCATTTTCAACTGAATGGAAACAAGGAATCGAGTCCATATGCCGTGTGGATCCACGACTTTCGTCTGACCTATTGGCAATGAAAAAAGCAAACAGCACAATTCATCATCTCGCCTTTCGAGGGACGTTTCGAATGGTCACTGTCTTTCAAAATTGCGAATCAAGACCGGCGAGGCTCAGCACACAAAAGAACGTGCGCGCAATTACCATGAGGTGTGGACCTTCCTGTGAATCCGCCCGTCTTGCCGATGCTCGCGAAGCGAGTTGGCGACTTGCCTGTCAGCGGCGATTGGATTTTCGAACCAAAATGGGACGGATTTCGCGCGCTGGTATTTCGCGATGGCGATGAGATCTTGATCCAGAGCCGTGATGAGAAGCCGCTTAACCGATACTTCCCTGAGCTCCTTGAACCGTTGCAATCGATGTTGCCTGCTCGCTGCGTGCTCGATGGAGAGATTGTCATTGTGAAAGACAATGGCCTGGACTTCGACGCGTTGCAGTTGCGCCTGCATCCAGCAGCATCGCGCGTGAAGCTTCTCTCCAAGCAGACTCCATCTTCATTTGTGTTCTTCGATCTGCTGTGCCATGGAAATCGCGATCTTCGAAGCGACGCATTTCGCACGCGGCGTCGGGAATTGGAGTCGCTTATTTCCTCAGCGCGACCACCCATCCATCTGACGCCTGCTACAACCGACCACGAGATTGCCTCCGACTGGTTTCGTCGCTTCGAAGGTGCCGGCCTGGACGGCGTAATCGCTAAGCCCGCTTCGGGATCCTACGAGCCGGACAAACGCGTGATGCTCAAGGTGAAACACGAGCGCGACTGCGATTGTGTAGTCGCAGGATTTCGCTGGCACAAGAAAGGTAATCGCACTCTCGTCGGCTCGTTGCTGCTTGGACTATTTGACGATAGCGGTCATTTGCAGCATGTCGGCGTGTGCTCGAGCTTCAGTGTAGAGAAGCGTCGGGAGCTGGCGAAATTTCTAGAACCTTACCGCAGAGATGCGCTCGTCGCTCATCCGTGGAAGCAGTGGGTTGAACATGAAGCCGAGCCAGGTGAAGCGGGATTCGGCGTGCCGCAGCGCATGCCCGGTGGCCAGAGCCGATGGAGTCAGGGGAAGGATTTATCGTGGGAACCGCTGCGTCCGGAATTGGTAGTTGAAGTCGCTTACGATCACATGCAGGGTAACCGCTTCCGTCATATCGCACAGTTCCGCAGATGGCGATTTGACAAGAAACCGATCGACTGCACATACGCCCAGCTGGAAGTCGTGCCACCGCAGGAGCTGGCGGCAATTTTCCCGAAAGATCGGTAAAAAGCTCGCGTGGGAGCTGACCGGCTGAATGCTGGCTGCCGAATGTCGATTCTCTATTTTCTCTTGTGCGATTCCCGCCATTCCCGCGTCGGATCGTCGTCGGGGTTGGGAGCTTCGTGCGGCGGACGAAGCGCTTCCGGCACATGACGCAGGTTGATTCGGATGCGCGTCCAAGTGGACGACCTGCCTCTCATGGAATCGATCAGTACATCGTCAATCGCAAGAAAGCCGGCTATATCGCCGTGTCTCGCTTTCCATCTTTCGAGACCAGCAAGTGCAGCGGCTTTGTCGGGAGAATTTGCAACTACGATGAGCGGCATCTTGACTCTTGACTTCTTTGCCACTGATTTAGCGCGAGAGGGAGCTACGCGCGGCGCTTCCCCTGCCATCTTGCGAAAGTGTGGTGGCCACGGTGCGTCGCCAAGACCAGATGCTGCGTCTTTTTCCGCAAGTTCGAGCAATTTATCGAGAGAACCACATTGGGAATCCATTTCCGCATGCGGATCACCGCTTTTTGCAAGGCGTTCGGGAACCGTAAAAATCGTAAAATCTGCCGGGTCGCAGTCGGGCAATTCCCGCCAATGCAGTGGAGCGGATACGCGAGCGTCAGGAACCGGACGAACCGAATAGGCCGAGCACGTGGTGCGATCCTTCGCGTTCTGGTTGTAGTCGAGAAAGACGCCGTGTCGCTCCTCTTTCCACCATTTCGAACTGGCCAGAGCAGGCGCGCGCCGCTCTACTGCGCGCGACAGCGCAACCGCCGCGCGGCGCACTTCGGTAAACGTCCAGCGTGGCTCGATGCGCACATTTATGTGCATGCCACGTGAACCGCTGGTCTTTGGCCAGCCGCGAAGCCCCACTTCTTCAAGGAAGCGCTGAACTTCGAGCGCCACGAGGCGAACGTCAGCCCAGCTCACACCGGGGACTGGATCAAGATCGATGCGCAGCTCATCGGGATGATCAAGATCGCCGGAGCGAACCGCGTGCGCATGCAGTTCGATGCACCCGAGATTCACGATCCAGGCGAGGCCCGCCGCATCATCTACGACGATTTCCTCCGCAGTTCGGCCCGAGGGAAATGACAGCGTGACAGTTCGCAGCCAGGACGGCCGCTGAGCAGGAGCACGTTTCTGATAGAAAGCTTCTCCCTCCGCGCCGTTCACAAAACGCTTCAGAACGATCGGACGATCGCGAATCCCAGCGAGCGCGCCAGGCGCAACGGACAAGTAATAACGTACGAGATCGAGTTTAGAGACTTGGGCTTGCGCCGAGAAATACAGCTTGTGGGGATTCGTTATAGTGACTTCACGTCCCTCTACAACCAGGACTTCTTTGGCTGCTTCCTTCGCCACGCAACAGGCTATCACTCGCTAGCGCCGGTTGATGTTGGACCTGCCGGTCCTGACGGCGGTGTTCACAATTGATTGATGATCGAGGCCAGGTAACCCGCGCCAAATCCGTTATCGATGTTCACCACGGCGGTATTTGGCGAGCATGAGTTCAGCATGCCTAGCAGCGCGGCCAATCCCCCGAAGGAAGCGCCGTAGCCGATGCTGGTCGGCACACAGATAACGGGAGCCTTCACGAGCCCAGCCACCACGCTGGGCAGAGCGCCTTCCATCCCGGCACAAACGATCAGAACGCGAGCGCGTGTGAGCAGCTCGTGATGCGAGAGCAAACGATGTAGCCCGGCGACTCCGACGTCGCAGAGCTGCTCGACTTCGTTTCCCATGAGATCGGCAGTCACTGCAGCTTCTTCGGCGACCGGCAAATCGCTCGTACCCGCACAAATGACAGCAACTACTCCACTGCCTCGCTTCTCATAATTGAGACGCAAAACAATGCAGCCTGAAATGGGATGGAATTGCGCTTCAGGTACCCGAGCATGGACTGCATCGAACTTCTCGCGATCCGCACGAGTCGCGAGCACGTTGCTCGTGCGCTCCGCCATTCGCACAAAGATCTCGGCGACCTGCTCAGGAGTTTTGCCTTCCGAATAGATCACCTCAGGCATTCCGACGCGCAGCGAACGGTGATGATCGATCTTTGCAAAGCCTAGATCTTCGAAAGGAAGATGGCGGAGCTTTGCAATTGCTTCTTCAGGCGAGAGTTGGGAGTCGCGAACCTCTTCGAGCAGCTTTCTGAGTGCGCTCTGGTCCATGCTCAGGCGACGTGCGACTTCGTGCTCAGAGGCTTGGGATCGTTGCCGGACATTAAAGTGCAATGTTGCGCAAGGTATGAGCTGATTGTCTCCTGCTGCACCTGCTTCAACGGTATTGCGTTTGCTTCTGCGATGCAGCGGCAGTCTTCATACTCAGGGGCGAAGTTCGTTACCGCTCCATTCAATCTAGACTCTTTTACCCGCACGATGCCCCACTGTGTCGATACGGGAATAAGCACGCGTTCAAGGCAGTCGCGTCGTTCCTGCCTCGTGCGAATTCCGATCGTGCTGGTCTCGCGAAAAATGATTTCGCGCAATCCTGATGCGGTCTTCTCGTCACATAAAACCGTCAGCAAGGATCCGGGCCTGTTCTTTTTCATCTGCGCAGGAACGATAAAGACATCCAGTGCTCCCTCCGCAAGCAGACGTTCGGTCACATAGCCCAATACTTGCGGACTGAGATCGTCGATCGTGGTCTCCAGTACAGTTACCTCGGAATCATCGTGGTTGGCGGCCGATTGTGCTTTGACTACTCCTGTCTCGACGAGCTCGCCAATCGAGATTCGGAGCACATTGGGAGATCCGTGCAGGTCGCGCGAACCTGCTCCGTAGCCAACCGCTTCAACGCTCATCGGCGGAAAGGCAGAGAAAGAGCAGTTCAGTGCGCGAATCAGCGCTGCGCCTGTGGGCGTAACCAGTTCTTTGTTGATTCCCGACGAATAAACCGGAGCACCTTTCAGTAAAGCAAGCGTGGCAGGTGCCGGAACGGGAAACTCACCGTGCGCGCACTTTACCGTGCCTCCGCCGACATTCAATGGAGAGCAGATGAATCGATCGACATCCAGCGCGTGACATCCTACTGATGCGCAGACAATGTCCACGATTGCATCTATAGCGCCGACTTCGTGGAAGTGAATCGATTCGACGGGAACATTGTGAATTCCGGCCTCAGCTTCGCCGAGGAGTTCGAAAGCACGAATTGCGGTTTCGCATGCAAGCTCCGGTATGTCCGCTGCTCGTATGATTTTCTTAATTTCCGAGAGAGAACGACCGTGCTGGTGAACATGCGAGTGTGTGTGGTGATCTTCTCTTACGCCAGGTACCCCGCTGATCATTCCCTGCGGCGAATTCGATGAATGGGTGTGTACGTCGCCACTGGTGTGAGGATGATCATGCTGATGAGCGTGTAACTGCTCGTGGTCATTATTGGAATGATCGACGCGGTCCGCCGCCTTCCCTTTTACCAGCACGTCAATCTTGGTTGCAGAAGTCCCGCTGCGATCAACTCGGCTGATACGAAGTTCAGCTCCAACACTCAGGGCAGTGACGGCCCGCCGTAACAGCTCTTCATTGACGCCAGCATCGACCAGCGCGCCCAGCATCATGTCTCCGCTGATTCCTGAGAAACACTCGAGATAAGCAACACGCATGTCAGTTCGCCATCCTAATCTGGTCGATCGGCAATATCGCATTCATGGAACCTGAGCGATAGCCCTCGCAATCGAGCGTCACATACTTGAATCCGAGCTTCTTGAAGATGGGCACCAGTCGTGCTGCCATTTCAGGATTGAATGCGCGAGCAATGTCCTCGCGTGCAATCTCGATGCGGACAATATCTCCGTGATGTCGGACTCGCGCCTGCTCGAATCCGAGCTCTCGTAAGGCATCCTCTCCAGCCTCAATTGCGGCCAGGGCTTCGCGGGTCACCGGACGCCCATATTCAATGCGCGAAGAGAGACATGCTGAAGCAGGCTTGTTCCAAATGGGAAGGTCGGCGCGTTGGCATAACGCGCGAACCTCGCTTTTCCTCAGCCCGGCTTCCGCCAGCGGACTCAAAACTTTGTGCTGTTCGGCTGCGCGTTGTCCTGGACGAAAATCGCCTTCGTCATCGAGGTTCTTGCCGTAAGCGATGTACTGAAATCCCATCTCAGCGCGCTCTTTCTCTAACACCGTGAACAACTCGTCCTTGCAGTGGAAGCAGCGCGCTGGATCGTTGCGTGCGTACTCTGGCCGATCCATCTCCTGAGTCGCGATGATCCTGAGGGGAATGCGCCATTGCTCCGCGAACTCAATCGCTAATTTCAATTCGCGGCGAGGCAGGCTGGGAGAATCCGCCAGTACCGCCAGCATTCTTTCTCCGAGCACCTCGTGCGCCGACCATGCCAGAAATGCCGAGTCGGTCCCGCCGGAATATGCGACGAGCACACTGCCAAGCGATGCCAGACGCGCGCGCAACGCGTGCTCTTTGCGATCGAGATTGCTGATCAATGAATATGCTGGTATCGCCATCTATCCTCCGAGTGTCGGCAGAATTGAGGAAGTGCCCATCACGAATACAATTCCGACGATGAAGCTGTAAGCCGCGGTGAGACCGATCAAGCCGCGTTGAATTTTGGGAGCTACAGAGCCAATCTGAAACAATCCTGCTGCCGACGCGGTCATGAGAGTGTTCATTAGTAAAAGTCCGAGCAGAAAGGCAGTCAGCCCGAGAAAGCCTTTTGCCGTGCCACCCAGGTTCGCGGCCAGCAGAAAAACAAGCAACTGAGTTGGAGTCTCCGCCCCCAGTCCGTGGATCATCCCTACCACCAGTACCGATTTGGGATCGTAATTCAAGGAAAACGATTCCGGCTTCTCCAGTGCAGGATTGTGCCAGTGTCGAATCTTCCAGCGCAGCCAGCGTGCGCCGGCGGCCAGCAGGAGCGCTCGAGATTTTGGAGGATGCCGGTGATGATGACGAGCCAGAGACGCCAGCACGTAGATCGCAAGAATAATGAGTGTGGTACCGACCAGCACCTCGGCAACCCGGTCGATTCCGTGTGGCAGTGATAAGCGGAAGAGAATAACCGCCGATCCAAGCACTGCAACAGTCGCAGCATGTCCGAGCGCGTACAACAGCCCCAATCTCATCGCACGCGCCGGCGAGTTTTGCACGCTCGTGACATCGGAGATTGCTGCGATATGGTCGTAGTCAAAGCCGTGGCGGAAGCCAAGCACACCAGCCGACAACAGGGCGATATTCAGCGGTAGCGGCATGTAGATCGCGTCTTATCCCAACCACTGCGGATTGTGAGTTGTTCCGTCGAAGTTCGTGCTCGTCTTATAAAGCTCGAATTGGCCGTTCTTCGCAACCTCAGCCGTCTTCGCCAGCAATGCCGCGCGTTGAGCATCGTCGAGCGTCTTGAATTCGCGAGCGGTTTTGAGCGCCTGCTGCAGTACATCTAGGGAATCACATCCAGTGATCACGACGCTCGTAGGCAAACTCATCGCATAGTGCAGGCACTCAACCGGCGTCACAACTTTACTCTGGAGAATGATGCCACTTCCCATCGGCTTCATTCCGAGGACGCCGATGTTCTTCTTGACCAGAATGGGAAGCACGATCTTCTGAAAGCTGTCGAAATGTGCATCCATCACGTTCAGCGGCATTTGCACGCTGTCGAAGAGGAACTTGTGCTGATCGGCGACCTCCAGCATGTGGCGATGGATCTCCGGACTCTTGTGCCCGGTGAATCCGATGTAGCGAATTTTTCCTGCCTCTTTCGCTTTCGCAGCGGCTTCCATCCCGCCGCCTGCTGCGAAGATACGCTCCGGATCGTTTATGCGGATCACTTCGTGGAACTGCAGCAGATCGATGTGGTCGGTCTGAAGTCGCCGAAGCGATTCGTCGATCTGATTTGCAGCGGTTTTCGCGTCGCGGCCATCGATCTTCGTCATGAGGAAGGCTTTCTGACGATAGCCGTCGCGCAGAGCCTTGCCCATGCGAATCTCGCTTTGTCCTCCGTTGTAGTCCCAACAGTTATCTAGGAAGTTGATGCCCTCATCGAGAGCGGTTCGGATAATACGAATGCTCTCGTTCTCGTCTTTTTGATTCCCGATATGGTACCCGCCCAGGCCCACCATCGAGACCTTCTCGCCGGTGTGGCCGAGAGTCCGCCGCGGAATCGCACCGCTAGCCGCACTCAGAACTGGATCGATGGAAGAGGCGATTCCGGTCACGGCGATTGCCTTGAGGAACTCGCGACGTTTCATGAAAGCCTCCTGAAAGGAAGAGGTTTGGGCGACGGCAAGCTTATGACTTTACGCCACTGCGCTGATTCTGCGGATCAGATCTTCCTGCTCCGCTTTACTCTCCGCGCCGATCGTGAACGCGTCGAGCGTGCCGAGCGAAAGTGCGAACTTAAGCGCCTCGTCCTGACGGTTTCTGAGGTCCCCCTGGCCCAGAATCTTCATGCCAATGATCCCTTTTCCTGCGGCCCGCATTTCGCGAATAATGCCGGCCACAGTTTCAGGCTCCGCATCCATGTGCGACCCAATCGGATTCATGCGTACCAGATCGACTTCCACCCACGGAGATTTGGCAGCCGCACGGAGCGCTTCGATGCTGTGACACGAGCAGCCGTGCGTTCGTATGATGCCTTTTTCTTTCGCTTCGGACAGCACGTCCATCACGCCCTGAAAGCGCGTAGTCCAATCGCCTTCAGTTAGACAGTGCATGAGGCAGATGTCGAGATAATCGGTCTTCAACTCCCGGCGGAAACGATCGAGATCAGCGCGCGCGGTTTGTGGATCGCGCGCCCAGGTCTTTGTCATCACCGTGACTTTGTCGCGCGGAAGCTGCCGAATGGCCTCGGCTACGTGCGGATGACTGCCGTAGGAATCCGCAGTATCAAAAAACCGTAAGCCATGATCGTAGCCGTTCAACAGAAGCTCAGAGAGTCCCTTGACTCCCAGCGAGCTTTGGTGAGAAGTGTGCCCGAATCCAACGGTGCCCGTTCCCATTGCCAAACGGCTGGTCTTGATTCCGGTTTTTCCGAGCGTGATTGTGTCACTGGCAGCGAAGCGGCGAGGCAGAGTCTGGCCAAGAAGATTAGTGGCGAAAGGATAAGAGCTGAGCCAAGCAGCTCCCAAACCATAAGCGGAACGGACGAAGAAATCGCGGCGGTTCATCAGCGCCTCCGTTTCCACTCATTTTATACGCCACGAATGAACAGGGTTGAGGTCGAGATGATTAATCTTGCTTTGCAGTCAATGAGAGAGCATCCCTAACACACCGAAACCAGCAGAGTGTTCGACCTACAAGGCCGTTTGGGAGATCGCTTTCGGCCGTGACTCCGAATCCAAGATCGCCCTGGTTATTACCAGCAGTGTCCCGGCAAAGAGCATCGTGTCAAAAATGAAATTTATCGCCGTAATCTTCTGGGGAGCGCTGCGCGCGAGAAAGAAATCGGGAACGTATAGGAAAAGCGTGAGCAGCGCCATCAGCAATCCAGCGGATGCCCCTGCGGAGCCTGCGTACTTCTTTACAAGCATCGCGATTCCGAACACTATTAAGAGTATTCCAGTGAGATAAGCAATTAGCAGTGGCAGCGGAACCCAAGCCGACGTAACTCTTGAATCAGGCACGCCGGGCGAGAGTTCTGGATGCAACAAGTGTGAAACGCCGTAAAAGATGAGGACGACTGCAGTCCAGACTCTAGTGATTGACGCCAGTTGATTCGATAGCACTGACCAATGTTCCCGAGTGTGAGTAGAGAAGAGGGCCAAAGCTCCCATCGCAAATGTCGTCTGGCGCGCTGCAAGAACCCAGTAGAGCCGAATGGCTGGGTGTGCAAGAGTGGCGGGCAGATCCATCAGCAGAACGAAAAGAGCAAACATGATGGCGAGAAAAATCGCCGCCCAGCGGACGCAGCGTCTGGCGACAAAACTCAATGCAGCAGCCAGGTGGGCAATACCTACGAAATAAGCGATGAACAATCGCGCCGGCATCCATTTTGGAACCAGTTGAGCAAGACTTCTCGCGAGAGTGAAGTGCTCGCCCGCGAAAGTGGCCAGAGCTGCGGCGATAAAGACTGGGCCAACGGCTACGAATCGCCATGTAAACGGACGGGCTGCGAACAATTCCCGCCGATAGGTGATAAGCCCGGCAATCAGAAAGGAGCATCCCAGCGCGGTCGGCCAAGAAACGGAGGCAGTCATGATGCGTCGCAGCAGTGTGAGAGTGACTGAGGCGTAAACATTTTTCGATCGAAATATCTCTAAATCCAGCACCAAAGCCATGAGCTGGCTAGGAACCGCAGCTTGCTTCGACCACTCCGAGTAACTGCGTGTTGGGTTCCTCCTCCAAGTTGGAGGCCCGTTTGCGTACTTATCTCTTTGGTTCTTCTTTCGCTCCGATTAAATTGAGCTTCGCCGTCACTTTGGTGTCGCTCCTCCTGGGCGTTGTTCGTCCGCTCCCAGCACCCTACCCTCGCCAGGCTCCTGGACGAATGCAATGACACGGAAATTGCCTGGATCAGTTCCAGGCTTCAGCTTTAGTTGGACGTCCTGGCTGAAGGCTTTCGCTTTTTCGACCTTGCCGATTTTCTTGATCTCCTCGGCCACGGCAACATACTTGAGGTGTTTGCCGCCGTTCTCACCGCGCAAAACGTCCGACTCGGCATGATCCAAAGCTGAGGCCACAAGGAGTTCCGCGGAATGCGCCAACGATTTTCCGTCAGCTTCAACGTGCAATCGAACGATGGGAGGAGATCCCGGTTCGACATCTATCGAGGTGATTTTTACTGGTACTGTCGAAGCGCTCGCAGCTTGTCTGAGCATTGATTCAACTTCTTCCGGACTGCCACCCAACAGTGAGCTTCCATTAACGACGATCTGCGGCGTTGCAGGCTCTGGCAGGTGCAGAGCACGTACATATTCCGCCTGACGCTGCGTGAATGCATGCGAAGAGTACGGGTCTTTCCAGCCGAGATGATCCCAATAATCCACGTGTTCGCTGAGCACGATGAGATGGGCGCCGGCAAGTGGCTGAGCGCTATCCATTCTCTCGACGAATGCATCCGCCGGCGGACAGCTCGAGCAACCTTCTGATGTGAATAACTCCAGGAGCACCGGTGCGGGGGAGGAACGATTGGGATCAGAACCGGAAAATCCAGTTGTGCCAATAACGCACGTAATCACGAGCACCAAAAACGCCGAGCGAATCGCCAAATGACCGGAGAGGCATCGACCGACATCGATGAGATCCGAGGGGAATAATTTGCGGCAAAACCTACGTCCGAATCCCGGTTGAGGAAAGCGCGAAACCGAGCTGCGGTTCAGAACGCCGAGATCGCGGGAACGCAACAAGCAAAGCTCCTCAAGGCTGTGAGGCGTTAGGTTGTCGCAAAAAGTGGTTCGCCGCAATATCCACTTTAGGGGAATCAGATATAGCCATTATGATGAATCAGTGAAACGCGTTGCTTCCGACATTTCGCCCATCATCGCGATCGATCGGAATCGCTCCAAGGCACTCCACCGCCAGATCTATGAAGCATATCGCAGAGCGATTCTCGATCGTACGCTCCGGCCCGGACAACGGGTTCCTTCAACACGTATGCTGGCAGCGGATTTGCATATCTCTCGCATCCCGGTTTTGAATGCGTACTCACAATTGCTTGCCGAGGGTTATTTCCAAAGCCGCGTGGGCGCAGGAACGGTTGTGTGTAACTCACTGCCGGATCAGATCGCCGCTGTCCCGCAGCACAAACCACGTGCAGCAGCACGAAATGGTTTGGCTTCGCGAGCGCCGGCACGCCGTTCCTTCGTTCTCGACTATTCGGAGACTGTTCCGTGGCAGCGTGGGTGGGGTCCGTTCGGCTGCAGCCAGGTCGCTCTTGATCAGTTTCCGTTCCACGTTTGGAACAGCCTGATCGCGCGACATTGTCGAAATAGCTCTGCAGGCTTTTTCGATTACGGAAATCCATTAGGAGCGAGAGAACTCCGAGAAGCCATCTCGGATTACGTCAGAACGGCTCGGGGAGTGCGCTGCGAAGCCGATCAGATCATGATCGTCAGCGGATCGCAGCAGGCCGTCGAAATCACCACACGCGTCCTCCTTGATCCGGGAAGTCCGGTTTGGATGGAAGAGCCTGGGTATCGTTTCGCACGCAACGTTTTCAAATTTCACGGCTGCAAGATCGTGCCTGTTCCCGTGGATAATGAAGGTCTGAACGTCGCGGCGGGAATTAAGCAGTGCAGGACCGCTCGCGCGGCCTTCGTCACACCCTCACACCAGTACCCGCTGGGCCTAGCGATGAGCGCCTCGCGCCGACTCCAGTTGCTGGAATGGGCAGAAAGATTCGGCTCATGGATTATTGAAGACGACTACGACAGCGAGTATCGCTATGAGAGTTTGCCGATACTTTCTTTACAGGGAATGGATGAGACCGCTCGCGTCGTTTACATCGGCACGTTTAGCAAGGTATTGTTTCCATCTCTACGGCTGGGATATCTGGTTATCCCTCCCGATCTCGTGGAGCATTTCGTCGCCGCGAGATTTTCTATCGACATCTCACCGGCAATCTTTCATCAGCTAGTGCTCGCTGATTTCATTCGCGAAGGACATTTCTCTCGCCACCTTCGCAGGATGCGACTGCTCTATGGCCAGCGACGCGCAACTTTGATCGAGAGTATCCGCAGCGAATTGGGATCTCGCGCAGAAATAACCGGTTCCGAAGCCGGAATGCATCTAGCGCTAACCGTAAGGGGAATTCGCGACCGCGAAATCGCTGCGCTAGCTGCTCGCCAGAAGCTGTGGCTCGCCCCGCTTTCCTCTTCCTACTTGCACACACCCTGCCGAACCGGTTTCATACTGGGCTTTGGCAGCACATCGGCTGAACAGATACCCAAGGCGGTTGGAAGGCTTCGGGATCTCGTGATATCGCAATAAAGGACGCGACGAGCGTGGGCGTCGACCCGGATTCCTCCGATTCAGGAAATTCATCAAGTCGCTTTCAGGGGCAGCTATGGCCGACACCGAGCAACTCAGGCCACGAACTTACGATCCAAAGTTGCGTGCAGTCAGGCCCCTCACGTCGTATCCCATCCCTTGACGGTTTGCGTGCCATCTCCATTTGCCTGGTGCTCCTAGGGCACCTGTTAGGCACGCGCAATTTCCCTGCTAGCCTAAGATTTATCGGGAGCTACGCCAATTTTGGTGTCCGCGTCTTCTTCGTCATCTCCGGCTATCTGATTACGACGCTCCTTCTGAAGGAGCACGATAGAACCGGATCAATTGATTTGGGTGAGTTTTATCGTCGACGGGCGTACCGGATCCTGCCTGCGGCGTATCTCTATCTAGTTCTGATTTGCATCCTGGCCTGGTCTCAGTTGCCGGCTCTAAACGTTTTCATGGCGTTCGGCTACGCCTCCAATTATTTCGTTCCGAGCAATCCATGGCTTCTTGGTCATCTCTGGTCATTATCGATCGAAGAGCAGTTCTATCTGATCTGGCCATTCGCGCTGGCGATTGCGTTTACCCGCGGCAGGAAGATAGCACTTGCCGTAGTGTTGGCTGCTCCAATCCTGCGCATTGTCTTTTACTTCGCAGGTTTCCAATACATTGAGTATTACTTTCCGACCGTCGCTGACGCGATTGCGACCGGATGTCTGCTCGCCATTCTGTGGCCGGATCTGAAGCGCTTTGATCACTATCTCCGATCGCCTGCAGTGGCTATCGTTGCTGTTCTGACGCTTGCGATCCCACAGTTGCGGGGATCAGGTCTGGAGAACCGGATTTACCAGACCGTCGGCGTTTCCGTGATGCACCTTGGCATCGCAGTTTGTATCTACAACGCGATCGAAAACAGGTGGCGCTGGCTGAACTTTCCTTTCATAACGTGGATGGGCGGGATCAGTTACAGCCTTTACCTGTGGCAGCAGCCGTTCCTCAATCGCAATGACCAGTCACATTGGTGGACGGCCTTCCCACAGAACGTTTTCCTGGCCGTTGCCGCAGCCGCGTCCTGCTATTACTTCGTCGAGCGTCCGTTCCTGCAACTCCGCGAGGGGCGTCGAACTCGTTCATTGGCAGTCGGGAATTCCCGGTTGATGGAAGAATCGGGTCCTCAGCCGGCCACCCCAGTTGTTGCCGAAGGTGCGGCAGTTGCGAAGTGAGGAGGGTCGCTGCCCATCAGAACGATTGCAGGACCAGCGTTCAATCGTCTATCTGCCTGATAAATGAGTCGCTCTTTCCGGGGAAGACGATTCCCGGCGTTGCTCCGCTAAAGCATAAAGAACCAACTCGACGCGAGTGGAGATCCCAAGCTTTTCGAAGATCTTGAACAGGTAACTCTTCACGGTATGCTCGCTTAGTTTTAACTTCTCGGATACTTCGCGGTTGGTCAGTCCATCGGCGACGAGCGCGACGACTTCGTCTTCACGCTTGGAGAGAATATTGCGGCCGTGAGCATCGACCACACGGACCAGGCGGCTGCTGGCCACAGCGCTCACCAGGTATTCGAGCTCCTTTGTACTCGCCCATATTTGTCCGTTATGGACGCTCTCAATGCAGCGCGGAAGTCTGGAACTCGGCTCCGAGTGCATGAAGACTCCGCGGGCGCCAGCGCGAAACGCATCGATCACTAAGTCGCGCTCGCGTTCGTCGAGCAGAAGCACCATTCGCGTAGGCAACTGCCGAGGCTGGATATCCCGCAGTACTGCATACCCGGCAAACGGGCCGTCGAGCAGCGATGTGCTGACCAGGGCGACGTCGGGAGCTGAGGATGTGATTTCTCTGATTACGTCGGAAGAGGTGAAGTCGGACGGCAGCACGACTTCAAAACGCGGACTGCGATTGCGCTTCAAAGAAGACGCCATTAACTGAGAAGTCATCCTGGAGATATCAGCTACCAAAACCCGGATCGGAGAGCCCTCGGCCATTTTCATTCCCATTGACCTATCGATTCGAGGTGAGTACCTGCTTGCCGGGTTGGCCGCACCAGTTGTGTGTTCCTGAAAAATTTTTAGTGAATGCAATTCCGGTTGTCTTTGTCTGAATGATTGCAAACGCTATAGCTTTGCTACAACTAATCCGACTGCCGTTCGGCTTCCGGTCTGCAATTCGTATGAGCGCCGATACCGACGAAAGTTGGTAGTCGATTAGGAGCAATCGCGGTGCAGAGACTCGGAAATAAGTCATTGCTCGCGCTCAACTTCCTTTGCTTGTCGCATGTTTAGCATTTAGTCATCCTAGTTCGCGTGCCACGGAACCACGCTTTGCCATGTTGCGAGCGGAAGGTGCCATTTGGAATTGCGGGCAATGACGAGATATCGGCTGGACCTACCGGTAACCTTTCGCTGGAAAGATCGGCAGGGACGCGAGAAGGTAGGCGCCGGTTTTACGTACGACGTCAGTGCGATGGCCATTTTTGTTTTTAGCAATGACTGTCCTCCTTCCGATCAGGTTCTGCACTGCGAAGTGAAGCTGCCGCGACTCAGAGATCTGGGTTGTGTTCCGGTAACTGTTTCCGGACGCGTGGTGCGCTTCGAGCAGGGTTCGGACTGGCGGCGTCGTGGTTTTGTGGTAATGGGCGAGATGCTTCAACTTTGTGACGAACTCGGATCGGAAACACAGGATCCGACCGCTCTGGATTTGCCGAGTTCCATCACGAAACGCCCTAACTAACTGAATAGCAAGGACATACAGGAAAACAACTATGTTGTTGACGATGGCGGAGCCTTGGCCTCAGAGGCAGCCGGCGCTAGTACAGGCGCAATCCGGGGATGACATTGATAAGGCCTGCTGGTATGTGGCGTACACGCAACCTCGGCACGAGAAAGCTGTTGATCGTCATCTCAAGCTGCGGAATCTGGAGAGCTATCTTCCCCTATATCGGGAGATACGCAACTGGAACGGACGCCGAACTGAAGTCACCCTGCCGCTGTTTCCCGGATACATCTTCGTGAGGCTTCCTTCGGGTGAGCGGACAAAGGTCCTCGAACATCCGAGCGTAATTTGTTTTGTGAACTTTGGCGGTCGATCGGCCCGACTAGCTGACGAAGAAATCGAGGTGCTGCGAAACTCTTGCGGAAAGAGACATGCTGAACCCTTCCCGTATCTATCCGCAGGAAAGCGAGTGAGGATTCAAGACGGCCCTCTGGCTGGCCTGGAGGGAACCGTTCTTCGTCGCAAAGGAAGAACGCGAATGATTGTCTCGGTCGATTTTCTGCAGCGTTCGATCGCCGTAGATTTAGAGCCTGGCGATCTTCGTCTGGTCGCATAGTTAGAGACTATTAGCTTCAATCTCGAATTAGATCGAAGTGCAAGCCTGCTATTGATGCACGACGGATCTGGCTTCTACCAAATCGACCGATAGCTCTGCCTTCGCATTCAATTTCTTATGTCTACTACTCCAATTCAGGCGTCGGAATCGTTACTGCGCCACCCGTCCCTGCGAGACCTTGTCAGTAATCGAAAACTGCTCATCGTCTTTTCACAAGGCTGGCTGATTGCGGTCACGTACTACATCAGTTTCCTTCTGCGTTTCGACTACAGTCTTCGCCGGCCCGAACAGTTGCTGTTCATCAGCACTTTGCCGATCATATTGTTAACAAAGCTAGTCATTTTTTATGTCTTTGGTCTGATCAGGGGCTGGTGGCGATATGTCGGGATGAGCGACCTCTTTGACATCGCCAAGGCGTCTGTCCTCAGCACGGTAATTCTATACATGGTGCTCGTCAGATTCCTGGCTGCCGGATATCCGCGCTCGGTGCTGGCGATCGATTTTGCCTTGACGATTCTTGTGGTCGGAGGCGCCCGCTTCGTCGTCCGAGCCTATACGGAGCACGTACAGGATTCTGCGGGAAGAGAGGGAGCGCTGGTGGTCGGCGCGGGACGGGCAGGCACGGCAATTGTGCGCGAGCTCAAGCAGAACCCCAGTCTACGACTCAGACCGATTGGCTTTGTTGATGACGACCTCAGCAAGCATGGAATTCGCATTCATGGAGTTCAAGTCTTGGGCGAAACTGCCGATCTGCCGGAGCTCATCGACCATTACGATGCCCGATGTGTGCTGATTGCCATCCCATCTGCGACCGGTTCCCAAATCGAGAGAATCGTTCGAAAGTGCCGCGAGTCGAAGGTCGATTTCAAGATCCTTCCTGCTTTCAACGAGCGAGTCAAAGGAGGTGCTTCGATAAAAGAACTGCGTAGCCTTAATGTCGAGGATCTCCTCGGACGACAACCGGTTCCGCTCGATACGCAAGGCATTCGTAATCGTATCGAGGACAAGATATTGATGATCACCGGAGCGGCCGGGTCAATCGGCGCAGAGTTGGTCCGTCAGACAGCGCGTCATAATCCAAAAGAACTGATCCTTTTTGAAAGATCGGAAAACGATCTCTTTAAGCTTTGTAACGAGCTATCTGAGACATATCCAACACTTAACTACATTCCCATTGTGGGAGACATCCTGGACGTCGGCACTCTGCGAGATACGTTTGCTCTGCATCGTCCCCAGTCTGTCTTTCATGCCGCGGCGTACAAGCACGTTCCTATAATGGAGACGAACTGCTTCCAAGCCGTTGTAAACAATATTTTCGGCACATATAACGTTGCCCTGGTCGCCCGTCAGTTCAAGGTCGAGGACTTCGTCATGCTCTCGTCAGACAAAGCCGTCCGACCTACGAACATCATGGGAGTAACTAAGCGTGTAGCCGAACTTATATTGCTGGGGTTGCAACACGAAAACACCCGCTTTGTGGCTGTGCGGTTTGGCAACGTCCTCGGCAGCAATGGCAGCGTGCTACCGATCTTTCAGCAGCAGCTTGCCAAGGGCGGTCCTATCACGGTGACTCATCCGGACGCAAAACGTTATTTCATGACTATTCCTGAGGCCGTCCAGCTTGTACTCCAGGCGTCAACGATGGGCAAAGGTGGAGAGATCTTCATTCTGGACATGGGCGAGCCAGTCAGAATTTACGATCTAGCGCAAAACATGATTCGACTCTCTGGATTGCAGCCTGGCGAGGATGTCAAGATCGTATTTACCGGGCTTCGGCCAGGAGAAAAGCTAGTTGAGGAACTGCTGACAGAAGGAGAAGGCATCGCGCGAACTTGGCATAGCAAGATCCGAGTCCTCTCCAGCGCCGAGATCCCCTTCATTCAAGTTCAGCAATGGCTCGACGACTTGTCGGCTCTGGTCGAAGCAAAGAACGTGCATGGCCTAATAACGAAATTGTCGGCGATTGTGCCTGAATATACGCCCAGTCAGGAAATTCTTTCTCAATGCCATGTGGATCGCCACGACATCGCGCTGAAATACCGACGCACGCGGCCAAATTTGGCAGCCCTGGCTGAAACCGCGGCTTAATCGCGCCTCCGACAACCACTCTCTGCTCCCTTCGTCAAAAGCAACTCGCGTTCCTCAACGCATACCAATCTGCTTCAAAGGAAGTAATCATGAGTCACAATCTTGAGCTTGTCTGCACTTCTGCAGCGCCGGCCAGAGCGCTCGAACAAGTTAGTAAGCCGCTGCTTTACCCCGAAGTTCTCCCAAGAGTTCCTGCATCCAGTGCCGCGCCCATCCCAAATGATTGGCAACGCGCACTTCTCATCCTACGGAAGAACTGGCGTCTGCCGGCTCTGTTTGTTGCAGCGGTAGTGATGACCACAACGATTGTTACTCTCTTGATGAAGCCGGTATATGAACCAGAAGCGAAGATCGAGATTGACCCGCCAGGGAGAGAACTTTTCTCTCTTGAAGCGGGAATAGATAGCGCAGGCGATCAGGAGTATCTGGAGACGCAGGCGCAAAAGCTACGCAGCGACGAAGTCGCCCTGGGAGTCATTCGCAGCCTCGGCTTGACTCGGAATCCGGAATTTTCTGGCAAGCTTGCACGTAAGGCTCAATCGCCCGCAGCAAGCAATGATGCTAATCAGGTTTCGGCGCTCACGCCTGCAGAAAGCAAGGCGCTTTCACACTTCCGCGATCGGTTGAAAGTTAGTCGCGACACTTCAAGTCGCATCCTTTTTGTAAAGTTTTCCAGTCACGATTCTGCTCTAGCAGCGACTATCGTCAACAAGGTCATCGATCAGTATGTCGAAAACAGCTATGAGACTCGTCACAAGGCGATAGCTGAATCAACGCAGTGGCTATCGCGGGAGCTTGATGACATACGCCAGAAGATGGAGCAGTCCAATCAAACACTGGCCCACTATCAGAAAGCGAATGGAATCGCCGACGTTGGGGAAAACAAGAGCACGCTTTCGGAACAGATGGCAGAGCTTGATCGGCAGTTAGCGCAAGCACAGTCGGATCGTATTCAGGCTGAGTCATATCTCCGCCAAGTGCAGCAGAGTGGTTCCGAAGCCCTGCCTCAGGTCCGCAATAATCCAGTCATTCAAGAGCTGGTGCAAAAACTGGCCGAGGCCAAGAGCGAGCTCGCCCAAAGCACGGTGATTTATGGAATCAATCATCCCAATGTGAAAAAACTGCACAACCAGGTAAGCGAACTCGAAAACCAAATTGAAGCTCAACGACGTGCAGTTGTGAGTGAGCTGCAAGCCAATGCCTCCGCCGCCTTAGCGCGAGAGCACCTCCTGTCCGCCGAGATCCAGGACACAACGAAAGAGTTGAACAAGGTGGCACAGTACAACAGCCTCAAGAAGGAAGCGCAAGCCAACGCCGATCTCTATAACGGCTTATATGCCAAGATCAAGGAGGCCGGAATCTCTGCCGCCTCGAAGTCGACCAACATACGAGTGGTCGATCCAGCCAGAGTACTCGATACTCCTAGTCGTCCAAAACTACTGCTCAACGTTTGCGGTTCTATGCTGTTCGGACTGATCGCCGGCGTCTTTATCGCCTTTGGTAAGGAGCGTCTCGAGACTCGTATTCATACTGTAGCGGATGTGCGTAGCGTTACGGGCCTCTCCTCTGTGGCGATGATTCCAGAATTTACCAACGCGAGTAGAAATCGGAATCTTTTTGCTGCAATCATGCCACAGTCACTCGAGGCGACGCGAGAGCCGGCAGAGAAATTTCTCCTAAGCAGACCGAACTCACCCGAAGCGGAGGCGGTTCGTGCTTTGTATACCTCGATCATTCTCGGGCACCCTGAGAACCCTCCTAAGGCAATCTTGATTGCTTCCCCATTTCAAGGAGAAGGCAAGACGACGGTCGCAATCAACCTGGCGATTGCGCTGGCGCAGCGCGGTCGCACTGTATTAGTCGATGGCGACCTCCGCAGGCCAGGGATCGCTTCCGCTTTTGGCCTTACTAACAATAAGGGACTTTGCGATGTCCTTGTGGGTAAAAGTTCATTGAGCGAGGTCCTGCTCCAGAATTCGCACTTAGATAAGTTATTTGTTGTGCCTGCCGGTAGCTCTTCGGTGCCCGCTGCGCAACTTACGTGTTCAGGTGCCATGCGCTTTGTTTTGGACGAGCTGCGCGAACAATTCGATCACATTGTGATCGACAGTCCGCCGATCCTTGCCTTCTCCGATGGACGCGCCCTTTCCCCGCTTGTGGATGGCGTCGTGCTGGTGGGACGGTCTGGATCGACAACTCGCCAGGCTCTCAATCGAAGCATGGAATTGCTTTCCGAAGTGCATTCTGCGCCCGTGCTCGATGTCGTGCTGAATGCCGCGACCGTCTTCAACATTGCCGATTACACCTACTAGAGAACTTCGAGCAAAACTCGACTCACCGCTAGTTAAGGAATCCAACATGCACTCTACCTTCATCCCGTTCCATCGCCCATCGATTGGACAAGAAGAGATCGATGGAGTAACAGACGTGCTGAAATCCAAGTGGCTTACGACAGGACCAGTGACGCATAGCTTTGAACGAGCATTCGCCGAGTATGTGAATGCGCGCTATGCGCTGGCGGTAAATTCGTGCACCGCGGCTCTCCAACTGGCACTGGATGCAATCAGGCTTGAGTCTGGAGATGAAGTACTGCTGCCGTCGTACACCTTCACGGCCACCGCGGAAGTTGTTACTTACTTTGGGGCTCGCCCTGTACTCTGCGACAGTATCAGGGGGCAGTTCAACATGGACGTCTCCGATGCTGCCCGCCGTATTACTTCGCGAACACGCGCCATCATTCCCGTACACATCGCCGGAGAGCCCTGCAACCTGGAAGAAATCGAAGAGCTGGCTCGCGCTAATGGCCTCCATGTGATCGAAGATGCCGCACACGCCCTGCCGGCAACTTTCAAGGGCAAGCGCATAGGATCCATCTCAGACCTAACCGCGTTCAGCTTCTATGCGACTAAGACTATCACCACTGGCGAAGGTGGAATGCTGACCACTGACAACCAGGAATATGCGGTGCGAGCCGCTCGAATGCGCTTACACGGAATCAGCGGGGACGCTTGGAAGAGGTATTCGCGTGAGGGGTCGTGGTATTACGAGGTTCTCGACCCGGGTTACAAGCTCAACCTGACGGACATGCAGAGTGCGCTCGGCCTGGCACAACTTAGGAAAGCCGATCAGTTCTGGTCGGCACGTAAGCAAATCGCCGAATTCTACATGGATTGGCTCTCGGCCATTGATGAACTTGAACTGCCGCCCGTCACGATCGACGGTGAACATTCGTGGCACCTCTTCATTCTTCGCATTCGCCCTGAGCTTCTTCAGATTGGTCGAAACGAATTCATAGCTCGTCTCAGGGAATTGGGAATAGGCACCAGCGTGCACTTTATCCCACTGCACCTACATCCTCATTATCAGTATGCGTATGGCTACGCTGCCGGTGATTTTCCGAATGCGGAAGATGCTTATGAGCGCTGTCTCTCGCTGCCAATTTATCCCGACCTGAGCCGAGAAGAAATGAACCGAGTCGTCAACGCTGTCGAGCAGGTGGTTTGGGAAACTAAGCGACGTGTTTTGGTGGCTGCCAGCTAATGGGTGGAGCTACTCAATCAGCGATCGCAGTCATCGAGCGGAGCTCGCAAGAACTAAGTTCCTGGTCCGTCTCAATGGGAAAGCGCGCTTTCGATTTAACGATCTCTGCATTAGGTCTGGTGCTGATTTCACCTCTTCTCGTAGTCATTGCAATGGTAATTAAGTTGACGTCTGCTGGTCCGGTGCTATATCGGCAAACGCGCGTAGGACAGCGCGGGACCTGCTTTGAGCTGCTGAAATTCAGAACAATGACAGCTGCAGCGGGGCCGTCGCTAACCAGAACGGGCGATCAACGCATCACCCCAATTGGCAGAGTACTGCGTCCAGTGAAGCTCGATGAGCTGCCACAGTTATTTAATGTACTTGTGGGCGATATGTCTTTGGTTGGACCCCGGCCGGACCTACCCCAATTCTGGTCGACGCTGGACGACAGATATCGTGTGATCACTGAGCTGCGGCCAGGCATCACTGGCTGTGCATCTCTTAAATTTTCAGATGAAGAGAAGCTGTTGGCTTCGGTCCCCGAGAAATATCTGACCGAGTATTACATTTCGAAACATCTGCCGCTCAAGGTCCAGATAGATCTTGACTACGCTAAACAGGCTAGTTTCTTGACCGACCTTCGAGTGCTTTGGGCAACAGTGACCGGACTCGGCAAGGATGCCGTCACGATCTCTTAAGCACCTGTCTCTTCGAGTGAAGTCCAAGGAAATGAAAGACACTCCGATAACTGTATCCATCGTCATACCCATGCGAAACGAGGAGAAGCGGATTGCAAGCTGCCTAAACAGTATTCTCGCCAACGATTTTCCCAAAAAGGAAATCGAGATCGTTGTCGCCGACGGCAGATCGGAGGATCGCTCGCGCGAAATCGTCGAGAAACTGGCAGCCCAGCATCCCGAGATCCGGCTCATAGACAATCCCAAGCGCATCGTGCCGTCAGGCTTAAACGCTGCGATCTCTGTCTCGAGAGGACGCTACATCATCCGCATGGATGCTCACTCGGAATATCCATTCGACTATGTGAGCGCTTGTGTTCGTGAGCTTGAAAGTGGAGTCGCCGACGTAGTGGGTGGCCGACTGATCACTCGCCCTGGAGCAAACACGCCAGTCGCCCGTGCGATCGCTCTCATGTCACAACATCCTTTCGGAGTTGGGAACTCGGGATTCCGTCTTGGATGGCAAGGCCGCTATGTCGACACCGTACCTTTCGGAGCCTTTCGCCGCGAGGTCTTCGAGCGAGTTGGACTGTTTCGGGAGAGCTTAGTTCGGCACCAGGACTTCGAGATGAATGCCCGGATTCGAGAAGCAGGCGGACGGATATTTCTTTCTCCGAAGATCTCATTGACTTATTACAACCTGTCCACGCTGCATAAGTGGCTGCTGAGGACGTTTCGCGATCCGCTGTGGGTCGGGCGAGCCTGGATGCGATATCCCATAACCTTCTGCTGCCGTCACGGAGCTCCACTCGCGCTGCTGTTAGCGATTGTGCTCCCATTGCTTCTAAAGTCTGTGTCTTCCCTGATGCCGATAATTAGCCTAGCTATACTTGCAGTATATCTGTTTGGAGCGCTAGGGTCGTCGCTTCAAATTGCGCTGCGCCACGGGATGAAGTTGTTACCTATCCTGACATTTTTGTTCGTAAGCTTGCACCTTCTCTATGGAATCGGATTGCTTTCGGGCGTCCTGACTTACTTTGTGATACCAAGAGAAAAGCTGTCGTTCTCTTCTTCCACGCAGCCTGCTTTCGAAAGTTTGTGAACTGGTACAGATCAGCAAAACTTACGCCGAAGCCGTGGAAGGCGGCGGCGATCGCCACCTTCGGCGTATGCCTCGGGTTTCTTTTCGCACGCGAGCAATGGGTATACGGTCTCGGATTGGTTGTTTTTGCGGTTGTCCTGTTGTGGCCTGTCGAGGCGACGCTGGGCGGCTATGCTTTTCTGCTGCCGTTCGATTCCATCAGTCGCCTGGGCAATTCACCGGAAGCAAGAGCGCTGACCTGGTACGTAGGAGCATCTGCCTCGCTAGTACTACTTATTCTGGGACTAACGAATGACAGGCTTCGAATCCCACCGCGCACCTCCTGGTATTGGCTCGGCTTCATGGGATGGGGAACTATATCGCTGTTCTGGGCGCTCGACAGCAGTATAGTTTCTGCCGAGCTCCCAACTGCGTTAGGTTTGCTGGGGCTATATCTGGTGTCAGTCTGCTTTGAAATCTCTGAGAAACAATTTTCAAGAATTGTGTTCCTCGCGGTAGCTGGAGGAGCGGCTGCGGCAATGGTTTCACTCTGGGACTTTCATCAAGGTATCTGGACTATCGAGACGAGAGCCTCACTCATAGCCGGCACACACCAGTCAGATCCAAATGTATTTGCGGCCAGCCTGCTCATAGCGCTTACGCTCGGTGTAGCCCGTCTCGTATCCAGCAGGCGGTTTTTCGAGAAAGTGTTTATGCTGCTTGCAGTATTCGCGACTACCGGTGCCATCCTGCTCACAATGTCGCGAGGCGCCCTCGTCGCTCTCATCTTTGCAGCCCTTATTTTTGCGTATCGACTCAAGCGCAACCGCTGGATTCTCTTCTTCTTCTCGCTTCTGCCGCTCAGCACTCTGGTGTTGCCATCGCTGTTCTTCGTCCGTCTGAAGGAAGCTCTCTTGACCGGAGGCGCCGGCAGACTGGATATCTGGGTTGTCGGCCTGGCCGCCTTCAAACACTTTTTTGCGCAAGGTGCAGGGCTTGGGAATTTCGTGTCAGCCTATGAGCAATTCAGACAAGTAGCTCCGTCGTTCCGAGGATTTAGCAGACCCGCTCACAATGTCTATCTTCAGGTTTCAGTAGAGCTCGGAATCGTAGGAATCTGCTTGTTGCTCGCGGCGGTACTCTCGCAGCTTCGCGCACTTTGGCGAGCCATCTCTTCCGCACGCCTCGCCCATCACTACGCGGTATTGGTTGGCTGCGAAGCGTTGATCTGGAGCATGTTGGCCGCCGCCTTCTTTCTCGGCCTGCTTTGGGAAAAGGCGTTTTGGATGGTGTGGATTCTCTCCGCCATAGCAGTTCGAACTAGTGCTCGATTTGCTCCACGCACTCATCCTATTCACGCAGTAAATCCAGTTCATGCACTAAATCCAGCATTACGCGTAAGAGACACGAATCTTCTTCCAGAACCATGTTTCCAAACGGAATAGGACCCGTAGAACAAGCTATCGCGCGAGAAGATTGTGGGGATCTTTTGACCGCCGGCCCGAGTAGCCCTGCATTGCGAGTCGCACTGGCCTTTGATCCGAGATCCTCTCTTACATGGATCGCCAGAGTTGAAGAGGTTGTGCGCAACTCAGGCCGTGGGAACGTGTGTTTACTCATCATTTGCGATCGATCGCGCCAGCCGGAGCGAGAACCTTTTTTATTTCGCGCCTGGCGTCACGCCGATCGTTTGCTCTTTCGTGGGCAGACAGACGATTCTCTCCCCGGGATGCCGGCGCTGTCGGAAATTCCACAAGTGCTTCTCGGAGAGGAAGACTTCAGAGATGGCTTATCAGCCGATGTATATGAACAGCTTCAAAGCGCCGCTATCGATCTGATCATTGATGTGGGCCACGATGAATGCTGGAGAGAGCTGAGGTGGTGTGCCCAATATGGAATCTGGCGTTTACCGGATTCGGCGTCGAAAAGCACCGACCACAACTTCTTCTGGCAAATGTACCGAAACGCATCCGTGTCTGAGACTACTCTAGAGATGCTGCCTGCCGAATCGCAAGGTACAAAAACCATTCATCGCTGCTTTACTGCAATGGATGTAATGTCACTCTCACGCAACCGGCAGAATAAAGAACGAAAGTCCTGCGAACTGCTGCTTCATAAGCTGCAAACATTTCAGCCGTTGACATCACCTGGGTCACAAAGCGGGATGAGACATGCCGAAAGTGTTCATTGGGCTACGAAGCCGGTCCCGAGCAACTGTGACGTCGCGAAGTTCCTCTGCATGTGGATAAAGAATGCCGCGCGAAATTCTCTCCGCAGACGCACTTGGAAAGAGCACTGGTTTATTGCGTATCGCCGAAATCCCGGTTCGCTCCCGAATTCCGAGTCCGATATGCAGAGCTTCCAGGTTGTCCCGAGCGCTAAGGACCGCTTTTACGCAGATCCATTCTGTATCGATCGAGGAGGAAAGACTTATGTCTTCTTTGAAGATTATCCATTCGATAAGGGTAAAGGCCTTATCTCCTACATTGAGATCGATGAATCGGGGAAATGTTCTGCTCCACAGATCGCGCTGAAGCGTGAATACCATCTTTCCTATCCACACATCTTTGAACACGGCGGCGAGATTTACATGATTCCGGAGAGCATGGAGTGCCGCCGGGTTGATCTCTACCGTGCGACCGATTTCCCGCGGCACTGGGTTCTGGAAAAGACCTTGCTCGACAACATAGCTGCGGTGGATCCGACCATATTCTTTCATAATGGGAAAGCATGGTTGTTCGTATCCGGTGTCATGAGTAGAAAATGCATCAATGAAGTATTGTTTCTATTCTTTGCTGATTCTCTTTCCGGAGAATGGAGGCCGCATCCTTGTAATCCGATCGTCTCGGACGTGCGAAGAGCTCGGCCCGCCGGTCGTATTTGCGTTCACAATGGACAGATTATTCGGCCGGCACAGGACTGCTCCCGCAGCTATGGCAGGGCAATTACTTTTAACCGAATCGAAGCTCTATCAGAGTCCGAATACCGCGAGACTCCGATAGCAACCATCGGACCCGGATGGCGCATGGGAAACCTGGGCACACACACGTTTAATCAGAGCGATCTCGTTCAAACCGTAGATGGACGTGTGTGGATGCGCAAGTACCGCCGTCAGCCTGCATGGCGCTCAGTTTGGAATCGGTGGCTTCTTCCGCAATGTGCTCCTTCCACCGTGAGCTGCGAACTGGAGCTGAGCCGTCAAACTTG
>CAYNPS010000034.1:0-1406 GCA_964399125.1 uncultured Terriglobales bacterium | reverse complement strand
TCACGCGAGATGTTCGTGTTTAGCAGCCCAATGGTTCTTTCCACGGCTCTATTTACTCTGGAGAACGCTTTAATTGTTCTATTGCTAGACAGATCGCGCGGAGTAACAGAGGTAGCCTTCTACCGTGTGGTTCTTCCCTTAGCAGCACTGAACAACGTAGTGATGAATGCATTTTCCTGGTTGTATGTCCCGTCGGCATCGAGGCTCGTGGCTCGAGAAGATCACTCCGGCATCGACCATCTGTACTGGCGCACTGCTGCCTGGATCAGTGTGCTCACCTTTCCCGTCTTTGCTATCACGTTCTGTTTCGCCGGGACCCTTACTACTTATCTTTACGGAGAAAGATACGCGCAATCAGGAGCCGTCCTGGCACTTCTCGCGCTTGCCAGTTACTCCAACGTAGCTCTCGGCTTCAATGGCGTGACATTAAAGGTTTTGGGAAAAATCAGATATGTCCTTACCTCAAATCTGAGCAGCGCTCTGATCAAGATTGTCTTATGTTTGCTGCTGATTCCGCGCTTTGGAGCGCTGGGGGCAGCCGCTTCGGTAGTCGTCGGCATGGTCGCGTACAACATACTTATGCAATGGGGACTTCACCGGGTCGCTCACGTGCGAATGCTCGGTAGGGAATATCTACCCTTGGCGGTGCTCATTCTCGTCAGCATCTTCTCGTTGTTTTCATTGCGTGAAGTTGTCAGCCACAACATTTACCTGGCGATCTTGTTGACCGCCACAGCAACCGCGATCTTGATGCTCGCAGCAAAGCACCGCCTTAATATCGCGACGACATTCCCTGAAGCTCTTCGAGTGCCGGTGCTTGGAAGATTGCTGGCGTAGTCTCAGGATACTCCGCATTAATACTGGTTTCGTAAATCCAATTCGAACTTCGCAAGTAATCACTACATGGGAAGCGCAACTCAGATTGATTTAGAGCCTCTGCCGCAGCCGACAGTAATACGCGGACGGCATTCGCGAAAGGCACCGATCTCAGTTTGTCACTTGGCTTCCGGTGACGCCTGGGGCGGAGCAGAAGCGCAACTAAGTGCTCTCATGCGGTCTCTTTCAAAGCAGACTGAACTAAGAATGTCCGCCATCGTTCTCAACGAAGGGCGTTTGGCTGAAGAACTCCGAAGCTGCTGCGGCGATGTCAAGATCATCTCCGAGCGCCAAAGGTCATTCTGGCAGATCGTCGCAGAAACTCGAGAATTCCTGCACGCGAGAAATATCCAAATTGTTCATGCGCACCGCTATAAGGAAAACGTCATCGGCGCCTTGCTTACCTGTGGCAAACCAGAAATGAAACTGGTTAAGACACAGCATGGCCAAACGGAAACTCTGGCAGGATTAGCAGGAGCGAAGCAATGGCTGGCGCACACGCTCGATCGGCTGACGATGCGCTACGCCGC
>CAYNPS010000033.1:0-34610 GCA_964399125.1 uncultured Terriglobales bacterium | reverse complement strand
ATTTGATGTACGGTCCGGGCAGTTCGGCGTGGTCGATCACGCTGACTCCAACCTTCCAGTATCAGCGATTCTATGCGCGCGTGGATCTGGCGTTCGTGCGCGCGAACAATATTGCGCAGGGGGCCGCTTTTGGTCCGGCGGGCACGAATCCGAATCAGCCTCGCGGAGTGATGGAAGTGGGATTTCTGTTTTGATGGGTCGCAAGCAAAGTGCGTGCTAAGGAGCAACTATGAAGGACCTGATTTTCATTTTGGTAACGATTGCTTTCTTCGCGTTTTCCATTGCATACGTTCACTTTTGTGAACGGGTGAAGTAAGGAGGGTCGCATGCATACCGAATCCGCTGTGATGCTTGTGATTTGCGTCCTGATGACGGTTTACCTGTTTTACGCCTTGCTGCGGCCGGAGAAGTTCTGATGACCGTAAATGGATGGTTCCAAATACTGTTCTTCTTCGCGTTGGTGCTTGCGGTTACCAAACCGCTCGGCATCTTCATGGCGCGCGTGTTCAATCGCGAGCGCACCTTCATGGATCCGGCGCTGCGTCCCATCGAGAAACTCATCTATCGCACAACAGCAGTCGATGAGAACCGTGAGATGCGTTGGACCGAGTACGCCATCGCCATGCTGCTGTTCAGCTTTGTCTCGATGATTCTGCTGTATCTGATTCAACGTCTGCAATTACATCTGCCCTGGAATCCGCAGAAACTCGCCGGAGTCGCGCCTGATCTTTCCTTCAACACCGCCGCCTCATTCACCACGAACACCAATTGGCAGAACTATGGTGGCGAGACGACGATGAGCTATTTCACGCAGATGGCGGGATTGGCTTATCACAACTTCACTTCGGCTGCTGTGGGTATCGCCTTAGCGATTGCTTTCATTCGGGGGATCGTACGACGCGAGAAAGAAACGATTGGGAATTTCTGGGTCGATCTGGTTCGCTGCACGCTCTGGGTGCTCCTGCCTGCTTGCGTCGTCGGCTCCTTGCTCCTGGTTTGGCAAGGTGTCCCACAGAACCTGAGACCCTACGATGTAGCAAAGCTCGTGGAACCCCAGCGGGTGCAGAAAACGGGACCAGACGGAAAGCCCATAGTTGATCCCAATGGTAAGCCGGTGATGGACTCGGTGACCGATCAAAACATTGCTCAAGGCCCGGTTGCGTCGCAAGAAATAATCAAGGAATGGGGCACCAACGGTGGAGGATTTTTTAACGCCAACAGCGCTCATCCGTTCGAGAATCCCACGCCTCTGTCGAACCTGATTGAGATGTTCTGTATCTTCGCGATCTCCTCAGGACTCACCTACACGCTCGGTAGGATGACGGGGTCGCAGCGACATGGCTGGGCAGTATGGTCCGCAATGGCAATTCTCTTCTTCGCAGGTGTGATCACCACATACTGGGCTGAAGCACGCGGGAACCCGTTACTTGCCGGAACCAATCAGCACGTGACCACGTCGCAGCCCGGCGGCAACATGGAAGGCAAAGAAGTCCGTTTTGGGATTGCAAACACTGCCCTTTGGGCAACGATCACCACGGACACGAGTTGCGGCGCTGTAAACGGATTTCACGATTCCTTTACGCCCATTGGCGGTCTGGTTCCTCTGACGAACATGATGCTGAGTGAAACCATCTTTGGTGGTGTCGGCGCGGGAATGTACGGCGTCCTGATCTACATTGTGCTCGCCGTCTTTATCGCTGGATTAATGGTAGGCCGCACTCCGGAATACCTCGGCAAGAAGATCGAAGCTTACGACGTGAAAATGGCCATGCTGGTTTCGCTGGTATTCCCTCTCGCCATTCTGTCGCTTGCTGCAGTTTCCGTTCTGTATCAATTTGGGACTTCGAGCATCAGCAATTCAGGACCGCACGGGCTGTCGCAGGTTCTTTACGCGTTTACTTCAACTGCGGCAAACAACGGTTCAGCCTTCGGCGGATTGAATGGCAATACGCTTTACTACAACACGGCTCTGGGCGTGAACACGCTAATCGGGCGATTTCTGATGATTATTCCCATGCTGGGAATCGCAGGTAATCTGGCCCGCAAGAAGTACGTGCCTCCGTCGCTGGGGACATTCCCGGTGACCACTCCGCTATTCACGGTTCTGCTGATCGGCGTGATCTTGATCGTCGGAGCACTCACGTTCTTTCCTGCCCTCAGTCTTGGGCCGATTCTTGAACACCTGCTCATGGCAGCCGGCAAAACCTTCTAGATGGGAGATAGCGATGCATGACTCTTCTTTCCGCGTTTGGGCTATTCGCAGTGACAGCGATGCTGATCACCTACGCGCTCGAGGAGCGCAGCGCCTGGTTCATTCTGGCATTCGCCATGTCGTGCCTCCTGGGATCCGCTTATGGATTCCTTCAAGGTGCCTGGCCATTTGGATTGGTTGAGGCGGTATGGTCAGGGATTGCATTGAAGCGCTGGTGGTCGAGGAGAGTTGAGGAAGCGAGGTAAATATGGCCAGGTCGAAAGCGGTCTGGGAATGGAAGATTGTTCGTCGTGCCATTTTGGATTCGGTACTCAAGCTGAATCCGCGCAAGATGATGGGCAATCCGGTGATGTTCGTCGTGGAAATCGGAAGTCTGATCACGACCGCGCTGCTCTTCCGCAGCCACACTGATTTCAAGTTCAACCTGCAGATTACTCTGTGGTTGTGGTTCACCGTACTGTTCGCCAATTTCGCGGAAGCCATGGCGGAGGGGCGCGGCAAGGCGCAGGCGGATACGCTGCGCAAAGCGCGTTCGGAGACGCAAGCGAATCTCTTGATGCCCGAAGGCACGACCGAAACCATTCCCAGTTCGAAGCTACGTGCCGAGGATGTCGTGATCTGCTGTGCGGGTGAGTTCATTCCATCCGACGGAGAGATCATCGAGGGGATCGCCTCAGTGGACGAATCCGCCATCACTGGCGAGTCGGCTCCTGTGATTCGCGAGGCAGGTGGAGACCGATCTGCAGTAACCGGCGGCACGCGAGTCCTTTCGGATCAGATCAAAATCAGGATCACCAGAAATCCGGGTGAAACCTTCCTCGATCGCATGATCGCGCTGGTCGAAGGTGCAGAACGCCAGAAGACTCCCAATGAAATCGCGTTGAACATTCTGCTCGCCGGATTGACAATCATCTTCTTGCTTGCGGTGGTCACCCTGCAGCCGTTCGCGATTTATTCCGGCAGCCCGCAAACTGTATTCGTGCTGGTTTCCCTTCTCGTCTGCCTCATCCCAACCACCATTGGTGGTTTGCTCTCAGCCATCGGCATCGCGGGTATGGATCGGTTGATTCAGCACAATGTGCTCGCCATGTCAGGCCGCTCGGTCGAAGCCGCTGGCGATGTTAATACGCTCCTACTCGACAAAACCGGCACGATCACCCTAGGCAATCGACAGGCGGCCGAATTCATTCCGGCTCCCGGAGTGAGCGCCGATCAACTTGCGGATGCGGCCCAGCTTTCTTCACTGGCCGATGAAACACCGGAAGGCCGCTCAATCGTTGTTCTGGCAAAAGAAAAATACAACTTGCGCGGACGCGAACTTTCAGAACCTCATGCTGAGTTTGTTCCATTTACGGCGCAGACCCGCATGTCGGGGGTCAATCTGAATGGCCGGCGTGTGCGCAAAGGTGCGGCCGACGCAATTCAGAAATATCTCCAGGAGAACGGCGGAGAGATTCCAAAGGAACTGCAATTATCGGTCGAAACCGTTGCGCGGTCGGGAGGCACTCCTTTGGTAGTCGCCGACGGAACCCGTGCTATGGGCGTAATTCACCTGAAGGATGTCGTCAAAGGTGGAATCAAAGAACGCTTTACGCAACTACGTGCGATGGGCATTCGAACGGTGATGATCACCGGTGACAATCCTCTGACGGCCGCGGCCATCGCGCGGGAGGCCGGTGTGGATGACTTTCTCGCGCAGGCGACTCCGAAGGACAAGATGGACCTTATCCGTCGCGAGCAGACGAACGGCAAGCTCGTTGCGATGACTGGTGACGGCACCAACGACGCTCCTGCCCTCGCCCAAGCCGATGTCGGCGTTGCGATGAATACAGGTACACAGGCAGCAAAGGAAGCAGGCAACATGGTCGACCTGGATTCGAACCCTACCAAGCTGATCGAAATCGTCGAGATCGGCAAACAGCTTCTGATGACACGGGGATCGCTCACAACTTTCTCAATCGCGAACGATGTTGCCAAATACTTCGCCATCATTCCGGCGATGTTCGCCGCAACGTTTCCCGTATTGAACGCGCTGAACATCATGCATCTGCAGACTCCCGAATCAGCGATTCTGTCTGCAGTGATTTTCAATGCCTTGATCATCATTGCGCTGATTCCACTGGCACTGCGAGGGGTGAAATATCGTCCGATGGGCGCCGCCGCGCTGCTACGGCGAAATTTGTGGATCTACGGAATTGGAGGAATCGTCGTGCCCTTCATCGGGATAAAAGCGATTGACATGATCATCACCCACATCGGCTTGGCGTAGGAGCGCAGCAATGAAACGGAATCTGATTACTGCAATTTTGATGACGATCGTGACGACGATTGTTCTGGGTATCGTCTATCCGCTGTTGGTCACAGTCCTGGCGCAAGGACTGTTTCACGATAAAGCTAACGGCCAGCTCATTTCGCGGGACGGGAAGGTAATAGGCTCCCGCATCATCGGCCAGCCATTTGTCTCCGACGCTTACTTTCATTCTCGGCCGTCGGCAGCGGGAAACGGCTACGACGCCGCCAATTCCAGCGCATCGAACCTGGGGCCAACCAACCACGCACTCATCGATCGTGTGAGCGCCAATGTCGCGCAGTACAAGGCTGAAAGCCCCAGTCAGCCTGTTCCGATTGATCTGGTCACGACCTCCGGCTCTGGACTCGATCCGCACATTACGCCCGCGGCTGCAATCTTTCAAATTCCTCGCGTGGCAAAAGCTCGCGGCATGAGCGAAACGCAATTGCGATCGCTGGTTGCAAAACATACTGAAGGCCGTCAACTCGGTTTTCTCGGTGAGCCGCGCGTGAATGTTCTGGAGTTGAATCTCGAACTCGATTCGATCGCACACACGAATTAGGCCTACGACCCGGCAAGAATCGGACGCAGCCGCGCGGACAAGATGAATGAGACATGTGTCCAGCGTGCTTCCCGTTTTTCATTAAGATCTCCGAGCGCTCGTGTGTACATTGGATCGGCGGTGCAACTTCAGCGCACTGTAGACTCTCTCTCTGAAGTTTCAGGGATACTCCAGATGATCTCTCAGGTGGATATCCGCGCAGCCCAGGAGCGCATTCGTCCATACATAAAGCGCACGTCCACCGTGCGCAGCCGCACGCTCAGCGAAATGCTGGGCACGAACATCTATCTCAAACTGGAGATCTTCCAAACCACCGGCGCATTTAAGGTCCGCGGAGCATTTAACAAAATCCTGGTCGAACTCGACGCCGCGCGGAAGAACGGCGTGGTCGCAGTGAGCGGAGGAAATCACGCGCAGGCTGTGGCCTATGCAGGAAAGCTGCTTGGGTGTCGCACGGTCATCCTTATGCTGCACACCACGCCGCGCAATTACACCGACGCAACTCGTGGATACGGCGCTGAGGTCGTTCAATTTGACGAAATCTCACAGGCGTTCTCGAAAGCGCGGGAGCATGAGCGTGAAGGCATGCTGTTTGTCCATCCGTTTGATGATCCTCTCGTGATGGCGGGGCAAGGCACTCTGGGACTCGAGATTCTCGAAGATGTTCCCGAGCTGACCGACATATTCGTCAGCATCGGAGGCGGTGGATTGATGAGCGGTACAGCCATCGCGATTCGTTCGCAGAAGAAAGTGCGCTTCTGGGGAGTGGAGACCGAAGGAGCCGACGCAATGGCGCGCGCTTTGGATGCAGGTCGTCCGGTGGAGATTCGTCCGACCTCAATTGCGAAGACGCTCGGCGCACCGGCAGTTTCCGAAACCACGCTCGCGTTAGCGAAAGAACATCTGTCCAGCATCACTGTCGTTTCCGACAAAGAAGCCATGCAGGCGCTTGCGCTGCTGCTGGAGCGCACGAAGCTGCTCACTGAGCCGGCAGCGTCATGCACGTTGGCTGCGGCAATCAGAATGAAGCAGCACTTCCGCCCGGAACATCATGTTGCACTCGTCCTCTGTGGCGGTAATCTTGGCCTAAACGACCTCTGCGAGTATCATGCGAAATTCCTGAAAAGCTGATACTCCGGAGATCACATTGAAAGCATTTAAAGTCTTCGTTCTCGCCACAGTCTTCGTTTCTTCTGCAGCATTCAGCCAGAGCTTCACACTCGAGCAGGTGATGAGCTCGCCATTTCCCACGCAGCTTACGGCCGCGAGTCATGCCAATGTTGTCGCGTGGGTGTTCAATAATAAAGGGTCCGATAACGTATGGATCGCTACCGGGCCTGAATACGTGGGTCGACAAGTCACCCACTACTCCGGCGACGACGGGCAGCGTATTGCCTCACTGAAGCTGACGCCGGACGGTCGTACGCTTATTTACGCACGCGGTTCGGAACTAAACGGCGCTGGACGCTCGGCGAATCCATTGAGTCTTCCAGCGCAACCGAAGCAGCAGGTGTGGGCCGCTGCAGTCGAAAATGGCGAGCCGCGGCTCTTAGGCGATATGGGCTGCGAGGAGGAGGGCTGCGAGGACATCCAGATTTCGCCCGATGGGCGCTATGCCGTGTGGGAGACCAAGCATGAACTATGGCTTGCTCCAGTGAATGCGCAAGGCGGGGCGACAGCGAAGCAGCTCACAGATATCCGCGGCGAACTCTCATGGCCGCAGTGGGCGCCGGACGGAAAGCGCATTGCCTTTCGCGTGAATCGCCAGTCGCATAGCCTGGTAGCCATCGGCGATCTCATTCCCAATTTGGATCAGGCCTTTTCCGGCGAATCCACGAACAGGACGGAGTCTTCCAGCGCTGGGAAAAAAGAGCAGCCGCCGTTGCTATCCGATGTGCACTACATTGCCCCAAGCACGGAACGCGATCGATTTCCGCGCTGGTCGCCCGATGGAAGGGAGATTGTGTTCATCCGCACGCCGGGAGAGGAGAATCATTTGCCCCTGATTCCTGTGCGGCCGACGCCGTGGTCGCTATGGGTTGCGGATACAAACACCTACACCGCGCATTCCATCTGGCAGAGCGGGCAAGGACCGCGGGATTCTCTCCCGCCGTTTGCCGGCGAGTCGCTGCAGGTGGCCGGAGACCGCATCGTCTTCGTCTCCGAGCAGACGAATCGCAACCACCTCTACTCCATTCCCATTTCGGGTGGGCAGGCAGTCGAGCTCACGCCGGGCGATTTCGACGTGGAAGACGTCACGCCGAACGAGACCGGCCGCACGACTATTTACTTTTCATCGAACCAGAACGATGTCGATCGCCGACATCTCTGGAAAGTTGATGCGAAAGGTGGCTCGCCGCAGCAGGCGATCACGCGTGGCGAGACGATTGAGTGGTCGCCGGTGCTGAGCGCCGATGCACAAATCTTCTGCCTCGGCTCCAGTGCCACGACTCCGGCGTTGGCCTATCGTGTTACCAATTCGGGAAGGGAATTACTCGCGAAAGATGCGCTGCCGAAAGACTTTCCTTCGGCCCATCTCGTTACGCCGAAGCAGGTGATCTTCAAGAGCAGCGATGGATATACGATTCACGGACAGCTCTTCATTCCCCGCAATCAAAGCGGGCGCGGCCCCGCGTTGATCTTCACCCATGGAGGCCCGAGTCGGCAGATGCTGCTCGGCTTCCACTACATGTACTACTACCACAACGCGTACGCCGAGAATGAGTACCTGGCGAATTGTGGCTACACCGTGCTCTCGGTGAACTACCGCCTGGGAATTATGTATGGGCACGATTTTCGTCAGCCTGAGCACAGCGTGTGGCGCGGTGCTTCCGAGTACAACGATGTGGTGGCAGGCGCGCAGTATCTGCAAAGTTTGCCGAATGTAGATCCGCAGCGCATCGGCCTGTGGGGAGGATCTTACGGCGGATTTTTAACTGCGATGGGCCTGGCGCGCAACTCCGATATCTTCAAAGCGGGAGTCGATTTTCATGGCGTTCACGACTGGTCGATGTTCCTCTCGCGTTGGGAAGACGATGCCAATGCCGCTCCCGACTTGAAAGAGGCGCAGAAACTGGCGTGGGAATCGTCGCCGGATTCTTCGATCGACAAGTGGCGCTCGCCGGTGTTGCTCATCCACGGCGATGATGATCGCAACGTGAACTTCAATCAGAGTGTCGATTTAGTGCAGCGACTGAAGAAGCAAGGTGTGGAATACGAGGAGATTATTTATCCAGACGAGATTCATGACCTGCTGCTGTGGCGTGATTGGGTGAATTCGTATAAGGCTGGCGCGGCGTTCTTCGACCGCAAGCTCAGGACACAGTAACGAGAAGAACTTCAGTACCGTTCCCAATTAGGGAATGGGTCAGGCTAACGGCATCCCACACCCATCCGCTACCGCGGACGGTACTGACTCCTGCACAGCTCATCTTCCCGTATAGCTCACCCGCCAGATCGAGTTCGTCCCGTCGTCGCTCACGAACAACGATCCATCCGATCCGACGGCAACTCCCACCGGCCGCCCCCACACTTGGCCATCTTTGGTCACAAAACCGGTCAAGAAGTCTTCGTATTCATCCTGTGCGCGGCCGCTTTGATGCATGGGAACCCGCAGCACTTCGTATCCGGCGCGCCGTTTTTTGTTCCATGAGCCGTGCTCGGCGGCGAAGATATCGCCCTGGTATGCCGCAGGGAATTGCTTACCTTCATAGAAAAGCATTTCCAGCGAGGCAATGTGCGGCTGGACCAGCACGTCGGGAACTATGACTTTGTCTTTTAGCTCAGGATGTTTGCCCTTGTGGCGTGGATCCTGATGGCCGCCAATGTAATACCAGGGCCAGCCGTAGAACCCGCCTTCCTGCACGTGTGTGATGTAGTCGGGCGGGAGATTATCGCCGATATCGTCGCGCTCGTTCACCGAGCACCACAGCTCTCCCGTTTTGGGATGGATCGCCTCACCGACACAATTGCGAATGCCCCAGGCATAAACACGGAGGCCGCTCCCGTCAGGATTAAATTCGAGTACGTCAGCGCGATGGAATTCGACAGGATTATTGTCGGTGTCATCGACGTTGGAGTGCGAGCCGACGGAGACGAACATCTTCTTACCATCGGGTGAGAAGACGATGTCGCGCGTCCAATGTCCGCCGCCGCGAAGACGTCCGCCGCCAGGAAGATCGGCGATCTTCTGCTCTGGGCCAGTCGCCTTCATATCGCCGCTCTTATATGGAAAGCGAACCACCGAATCGGTGTTTCCGACGTACACCCATTGCGGGTTCGGCCCGGGTGGATAGAAGTTGATGCCGAACGGTTTGCGCAGTCCGGTGGCAAATACTTCCGTCCGTTCCGGCTTCCCGTCGCTACCAATGCCGCGGAAGACCTTCACATCGCCGGCCTCGCTCTCGGCCAGAAACAGATCACCGTTCGGGGCAGTACGCATGAGGCGCGGATTGTGCAGGCCGGTCGCATAGAGATCGACTTTGAATCCCGCAGGCGCCTGCGGCCATGCGTCGTTTGGGCGCGGGACCAGATCGGGACCATTATCGACCGACTCAGTGGCGTAAGGCTGCGGAAGATCGGCTACGGTGATTTTGTGAACTACGCCTGGCGCTTGCTCACTGTAGTCACTGAATGTGACCTGCTTCCTGTTTTGGGAGTAGAGCCAGATAGTAGATAACGCGAGGACTGCACCCAGGACGAGCGTCTTACACAGAATTCGGCTTTCCATAATCGCCATACTCATCTCAAATGCTACATGGTTTTAGGAACGACGATGTGCATTGCGAGGAATGAAAACCCGTACACAGCCTAAGGAGATCAGACATGAGAGACGGGAGTGAAGGCAGCGGCAAGAGACGGCCCTCGTCTTTAAGGAAGATTTACCGGATTGCAACCAGTGTTACGAATTCATTTCCTGCCGACTGAATTTCTTACCTGCACGCACATGGGAAAGCCTATTCATTAGAGCGTCGAAGGAAACCGCAGGCGATGACTGGGCGACATATTCCATCAGCCATTCTCGAAATGCCTCGTTCAGAGTCTTGCGGTGCCGACGCGCAACAGCTCGCGCCTGTCTTACCAACTCTGCATCTGCGGAAAGGACAATTCTGGTCATAGACACTCATCCGTGGATCTCAAAAATCGATTGCTCACAAAAACGAAAGCCGACCGATAAGGTCGGCTTGAATGTTGCTCTAGGTCATCCGACGTGCTGCAGAACCTGCTCGCGCTCTTCAGCGTCGTGTTTGGCTTCGGCCTCATCGTGCGGCAGCGCGATGCCGAGTGCTTCGTCGATGCTGTTGACGTAGTGAATCTCTACGCCTTCAAGCTGCTGCGGCGTGAGGTCCTCCTCAACATTTTGCCGGTTTTCGGCGGGCAGAATCACATCGCGGACCCCGGCGCGTTTCGCGGCCAGAACTTTTTCCTTGATTCCGCCAACGGGAAGTACATTCCCGCTGAGCGTGATCTCGCCCGTCATCGCAGTAAGCGGATGGACTTGGGTTCCGGTCAGCAGCGAAACCAAAGCCGTGGCCATAGTTACGCCTGCTGACGGTCCATCTTTGGGAACGGCGCCTGCGGGGACATGAATGTGAATGTCGAGCTCTTTCAGGAACTCTTCGTCAAGGCCCAGATGCTTAGCGTTGGAGCGTACCCACGTGAGTGCAGCCTGCATCGATTCCTGCATGACTTGCCCGAGCTGGCCCGTCATGCTGAAGCTGCCCTTACCCTTCATCTTGTTGGCTTCGATAAAGAGCACGTCACCGCCCGCCGGAGTCCACGCGAGACCCACGGCAACTCCCGCGCGCTTGGTGCGTTCGGCAATCTCCGTATCGACGCGCACCTTAATACCGCCCAGAAACTCCTGAACGATATCTTTCGTCAGAACGAGTTTCTCGGTTTTCCCTTCGGCGATGCGGCGCGCCTGTTTGCGGCACATCGTTCCGATGTTGCGCTCTAGGTTACGTACACCGGCTTCGCGCGTGTAATGCCGGATGATGTAGCGCACCACCTCTTCAGGAAATTCGATCTGATCGGGCTTAATGCCGTTCTCTTCGATCTGCCGCGGAATCAGGTAACGATAGGCGATGTGCACTTTTTCGTCTTCGATATATCCCTGCAGCTCGATGATTTCCATGCGGTCGCGCAGCGGTTCCGGAATAGGATCGAGCATGTTCGCCGTGCAGATAAACAGCACCTTCTGCAGATCGAACGGAACATCGAGGTAGTTATCGCGGAACGTCGCATTCTGCTCGGGATCGAGCACTTCGAGAAGCGCAGATGCGGGATCGCCGCGGAAGTCGCGTCCGAGTTTGTCGACCTCGTCCATCATGAAGACCGGATCGTTGGTCTCAACGCGCCTCAGATTCTGGATGATCTGCCCAGGCAACGCACCGATGTAAGTGCGACGATGTCCACGCAACTCCGCTTCATCGTGCATACCTCCCAGCGAGATGCGTGCGAACTTACGTCCGAGTGCGCGAGCGATGCTACGGCCGAGCGACGTTTTCCCCACTCCGGGAGGACCGACGAAGCAGAGGATCGGCCCTTTCATTCCCGGCTTGAGCCTGCGGACCGACAGATAGTCCAGAATGCGATCTTTTACCTTCTGCAGGTCGTAGTGATCTTCGTCGAGAATTTCTTTTGCTTTCGCAATGTCAACGTCCGTCCCGGATGACTTGCTCCACGGCAGCACAGCGAGCCACTCGATGTAGCTCCGCGTGACGGAATAGTCCGCTGCCATGGGAGACATACGGCCCAGCCGGGTCAGCTCTTTCAGAGCTTCTTTCTTGACCTCGTCGGGCATGCCGGCGTCTTCGATCTTCTTCTTCAGCTCTTCGGTATCACGCTGCGTCTCGTCCTGTTCGCCAAGTTCTTTTTGGATTGCCTTCAATTGCTCGCGCAAGTAGTACTCGCGCTGCGATTGCTGCACCTGATCCTGAACTTCGGTCTGGATCTTGTTGCGCAGCTGCTGAACTTCGAGTTCCTTCGCGAGGTGCTTGTTGATCTTCTGCAGCCGCGATTTGACATCAGTTATCTCGAGGATTTCCTGCTTGTCGGTCGTCGAAAGCGAAGGAAGCGAAGACGCAATGAAATCTACAAGACGGCCCGGTTCTTCGATGTTGATTGCGACGGTTTGCAACTCATCGGAAAGCGTTGGCGATCCGGTCACGATTTGCTGGAACAGCGTGAGCACGTTGCGCTGTAGCGCCTCAATTTCGGGTCCACCTTCGCTCTTGCCTTCGGTGATGGGATCGACAATTGCGCGCATGAACGGCGTCAATTGCTGATATTCGCGGACGTGGATGCGCTCTACGCCTTCGGTGAAGACGAACAAGCTCTGGTTGGGCATCTTCACCACTTTGTGAACCGTGGCGAGCGTGCCTACCGTGTAGAGATCGGTTGGTTGAGGCGAATCGACGCGCGCTTCGCGCTGCGCGACCACCACAATGTTCTTCTCTTCTCCGAGTTGATTGATGAGTTGAACGGAGCTCTCCCTGCCGACCGTGAGCGGCAACACTGCGTGCGGAAAGAGCACAGTGTCACGCACGGGAAGTACCGGGAGCGTGCGTTCGCTTACTTCCACTTGCTGATTCGCGGGCTGCGCCTGCGCAGTCGGCTCAGCTTTCGGCTCAGTCTTACGTTCTGCCATATGAATGCCTTGAAAACCTTGATAATAGATGACTCAACTTCTGAAAAGGATTCGAGCGTGAAATTGTACTACTCAACGGAAACCCTGGTTGATGTATCAAATGCAGTTCTTCGATTTGATTCCCCTATTATCCCGCGCGATAGATACCGAGAATCTTGACCATAGGGCAGATCTCTCGCAGATGCCGTAAGGCATTTTCTGAGCCCGGGGTTTGGCCGCACTTCAAGTCGGCGTAAAAGACGTACTGCCATGGATGTCCTTTGACCGGGCGCGACTCAATCTTGCTCAGTGAGATGTCGCGAAGCGCGAAGACGGCAAGGGCTTTGAAGAGCGCTCCGGGCTGGTCGGGAACAGAGAAGGCGATGGAAGTCTTGTTGGCGTTCTGTTCCCAGCGTTCTTTATGTGCGATCAGCAGGAAACGGGTGAAGTTCTTGGGATCATCTTCAATGCCCGCCTTGAGGATCTTGCCTTTGTACTCGACCGCTGCCTGGCGGCTCGCGATTCCAGCAGCATCTGTCGCGTTCTCTGCAATCACGTGCTTCACGCTGCCTGCGGTGTCATAAAACGGGACTTGTTGAATTTCAGGGTGCTCGCGGAAAAATCCGCGGCACTGATCCAAAGCAACTGGATGAGACAGGACGCGGCGAAGCTGAGAGAGTTTTACTCCGGGCGCGGCGATCACGTTGTGGCGAATGCGCAGTCGATGTTCGGCGTGGATGAACAAAGGATGTTCGAGCAGCAAATCGAAGTGCTCGGTGACAGGTCCGGCAAGCGTGTTCTCAATCGGGATCACAGCAGCGTTGGCGCGCCTCTTGAGTACAGAGTCGAAGACTTCCGCAGAACGCGCACAGGAGACCACGCTGCACGAAGGCACCATCCGCAACGCCGCCTCGTGACTGAAGGAACCACGTTCACCTTGAATGGCTATCTTCATTGGGCCTGCTGGCCGGATTTTCGGCTGCTCACAGCAGTTCACAATGATAAAGGAGCCGTACCTTTGGCGAGAGCTCTAAGAATAGAACGGCAATTCTGGTTTCAAAGCGGGAATTCTGGATTGCCAGAGGAAGCTGCTGCAGATCCAACCGCTAGAAACCGTAGGTAAAGGCCAGCAGTCCCGGTTCCAGCCGCTCTCGAACTTCTACAACCCAATGCCCGCCATTGACCGTCATACATGGCAGAGATAGTCGCAACACTCTTTGGGAGGTGGGCCCATGCTCTGGACCCTATTTGTCATTCTGCTTGTGCTCTGGCTGATCGGAGTAGTCAGCAGCTACACGCTTGGCGGATTTATACATCTGCTTCTCGTGCTGGCGCTGGTGGCTCTGATTTTCCAGTTGCTCACCGGACGACGCACCGCAGTCTGAGACGATACGAATCTGGGTAGCCGAGAAGAACTGTAATTACTGAGGAAGAGTTCCCCAATAGAAGCGAGGAGGTAATCGTGGACAAGAATCGAATCAAGGGTAAGATGGACGAAATCGCAGGACGCGCAAAGCGCCAGGCGGGCGAATGGACCGGCGACACTCAGTCGCAGAGCGAAGGCGCGCTCGACGAAATCAAAGGTCGTGCCGAAAATACCTGGGGCAAGGTGAAGGACAGTGCGCGTAATCTGAAGGACGACATGAATCGCCCCGAGCGCAAAGATAAGGATCGCAAGGCAGCATAAGTCCTCCAACGACTCTGAACTTGAAGAAAGACGCTCAACCCGAGCGTCTTTTTATTTTTGACCGAGTTGCCGCTTCAAGCACGAGCGCTCCGGAAGGATGAACGCTCAGCTTCCATCCTGGTGGGACAACCGTTGTTGCCGTGTATTCAGCTACGATCAGTGGGCCTGTTGTCGTGAATCCCGTTTTCAAGTGCTCCCTGGTGAGCACCCTGCTTCGAAATGACTTTCCCGCAAAGATCACGGAACCATAATTTTGTCTGCTTTCTTGCTTTCCCGTTTCCGAACGAGTCAGTGCAGGCGATTTCTGCTCCAGGGCAGCTCGGATACGAAGTGTGACGGCTTCTATTTTCTTTGCAGAGTGGTAATAGCCGAATCTGCGCGCATGGGCGCGGTGAAAATCATCCAGCAGCGAGAGGGAGTTCTTCCACGGAATGCGCAGCTCGTAACCCTGTCCCTGATATCGCATATCGATCGAATATTCCAGCGAAGGAGAGCCCTTCCACTCTTCTTGCGAATATTCCTGCAGCGCGTTCTTTTTAAGCTCCTGAAAGATATTCGAGATTTTTCTCGCCGCTTGGTTGAAATCGGCTGCAGTGAGCAGCATGGGAGCGGTGCGGGAAAAGTCTTTGACGACATCGCTCACAAGAATCCCATAAGCGGAAAGCGCTCCTGGTGCAGCAGGAACAATCACCCGTGGCATAGATAGAGCAGCGGCTAGCTCGCAGGCATGCAGCGCGCCTGCGCCTCCGAAGGCAAGGAGTGAAAATTCGCGTGGATCGTAGCCTTGTTCGATTGAGACTACGCGAATCGCTTTCTCCATCGTGGCATTAACCACGCGAATAATCCCTAGCGCCAACTGCTCTGGTGTCCACTCCAACGAATTCTCGGCGATCCATTCTTTGAAGACTGCGTGTGTGCGTTCAATATCAAGACGGAACTCGCCTCCAAGGAAGTTCTCTGGCTGCATTCGGCCGAGTAGCAGATTTGCATCCGTAACCGTTGGTTGCGTTCCTTTTCCGTAACAGATTGGACCCGGATCGGCTCCCGCCGACTCTGGCCCGACGCGCAGCGCACCTCCGGCATCGATGCGCGCCATCGATCCGCCGCCTGCTCCTACGGTGTGGATGTTGAGCATCGGAACCCGGACGGGAAGACCTGCAACTTCCGCTTCGGAAGAAAGGTTAAGGCTGCCTTCCAACAGAGCAACGTCGGTTGATGTACCGCCCATGTCGAACGAAACGATGTTTTCGTACCCAGCAGCGCGTCCCATCTCGAGTGCTCCGACTGCACCTCCGGCAGGACCAGAGAGCACAGTACGAACCGGCTGCGAGGCTGCTGTGGCGAGAGCCGTGATGCCTCCACTGGACTGCATCACGAAGACTCGGGCATTTCTTTTTTTTGAGAGCTGCGATTGCAAACTATGCAGGTAACGCTGCATGAGCGGCTGGAGATAGGCGTTCACGGTCACCGTGCTCATGCGCTCGTATTCGCGAAACTCAGGAAGAATGTGATGTGAGAGCGAAACGGGAATTTTCAACCGGCTGAGCTCGCGATCAATCGCGAGTTCGTTTTGGGGATTCGCGAACGAGAACAACAGACACACGGCGACCGACTCGGGCTTGTGCTCTTGAAGGTCTTCAGCCAGTTTTCGCAACTCCTCGGCTGATGGGGAGCGCTCCACCGTGCCGTCCGAACGCGTGCGTTCCTGAATGCCGAATCTCAGATTGCGCGGAACCAGCGGCTCGATTCTACTGACGTTGAGATCGTAAAGCTTAGGGCGAGCCTGCCGTCCAATTTCGATTGCATCTTCAAATCCCGCAGTGGTAACCAGAGCCGTGCGCGCGCCCTTGCGCTGGAGAAGAGCGTTGGTTCCCACTGTTGTTCCATGCAGGAGCACAATTTCGCATTCGCGAGTCCCTGCAATTTTCTCAACAGCGTGAGCTATGGCTTCAGCAGGATCATGCGGCGTCGAGAAGACCTTCAGGATCTTAAGACGGCTGCCTTCAATCCAGACGCAATCGGTGAACGTGCCGCCGGTATCGACAGCGATTCTCAGCGGCGGCTGCGTTTTTCGAGGTGAAGGCAGGCTGGTCTCCGCAATTGCGAAAACGGATTTTACCGGAAGCGGGGAAGGAGCTGGTCGGCGGCAATAAACAGGAACAATACCACGGAGATGATCCCATTCATCGTGAAGAATGCAGCGTTGAGTTTTGACAGATCGTTTGCTGATACCAGCGAGTGCTCGTATGCGATAAGCGCTGCTACGGCGATCACGCCTGCTGTGGCTACTTTACCCAGTCCAAATGCAACCACGACTGCAATCAGGAACAGAAGCATCATTGCGTGCATGATTCTGGCAAGAAGCAGCGCATTGGAAATGCCGTAGTGACGCGGTACCGAATGCAATCCGAAGCTGGTGTCGAAGTCGCAGTCCTGACATGCATATAGCACGTCAAACCCGCCCACCCAGAATGTGACTGCCCCGGTTAGGAGCAGGATTCGCGGATCGAGCGAACCGCGAATCGCAATCCACGCGGCAGCAGGTGCGATGCCTAGCGCGAATCCTAGCACAAGGTGCGACCATCGCGTGAATCGCTTCGTGTAGGAATAGAGGAAAACAATCGCCAAAGCGACCGGTGACAAAACTAGTGTGAGTCTGTTCAGCATCGCCGCCGCGAACACGAAGATAACGCTGGCGATCACAACAAAAGCCCCGACGAACTTCTTGGTCAGAATCCCTGCGGGCAGAGCACGATTGCTAGTCCGCGGATTTGCACGATCAATCTCAGCGTCAGCGTAGCGATTGAACGCCATCGCAGCAGACCGCGCAGCAATCATCGCGATAATGATCCAGAGTAGCTGCCATGCAGATGGCCATCCATGGCTGGCCAGCATCGCGCCACATAAAGCGAACGGAAGCGCGAAGACGGTGTGCTCCCATTTGATCATCTCCAGAGAGACGCGCACGTTGTGGAGCGTGGACATGCGCATCCATTGTAACTAGCGCAGAGTGCAAAGAAGTTTCTGGACAAGACGGCGGGAATCTACCGCCAGTGAAAGTTGACCTTCACGACTTCGGTGCTGGCGACGGGCTTGTCGCCGAGGGTTGCCGGCTGATATTTCCATCGCTTCACACAATCTATGGCAGCCGCACGAAGCAATGGTGGGCCTGAGACGGCTTTAACACCGCTTACTGCTCCCGTGGTGTCGACATTTACGTCTAGCAGAACTTCGCCTTCAACACGGAGCTGGCGGGCCATCGGCGGGTACTGGGCTGGAACAGAATGGATCAAACGCGCTGGAACGGCTTTCTTCGGGACTTGTGCGGCCAGTACGGCCGTCTTAGTCGGCACGTCGGCGACGACATCATTCAGAGCTTCCGGCTTGGTGAGGGTAGCGGTTTCCGGTACCTGAAGCGGCAGCGCGACTGGCGGCTCCCCCGGTTCATCAGCTTTGCTTTGACGCATTGCTGCCAGCGTTGATCCGTGCCGCACCGCAACTTGAGTATCCGATTGACTCGTCTGACCTGCGGCTGGAGAGGCTGGTATCTCAGCGGGCTCCGGGAGCGTCGTGGCGACCTGCGAGTTTGCGACAGGCATCATTGCTGAAGTCGAACTCACGGCAGGAGCGGAAGGTTGAACATGAGAAGGTGCGCTCGGTTCGGAAGCCGCCGATGATCCTACGGCGCTGGCTTCGGCGGCGTCCGATGTCTTCGCCGGAATGGCGCGAGCAATCTTCTTAGCCATGCTGCGCAACTCCGGAGATGTTGTTGCCTCCAGAAGCTGCGGTCTATGTGTAAACCAGTAACGCGCTCCTACGGCTGCGCCAGACAGCACGGCGAAGAATAAGGCCGAGTAGATGGCTTTCTTGCGCTGTTCCCGACGATGCGCCGCGCGATTCGCGGCGCGGAATTGCGCAACTGAGTCCGCCGTCGCTACCTTCGTGGCAATCCTCTCAGGAGAATGTACGCGCCCGACGCTGAAGTCTTGCGCGACTGAGTCTGCCAGTACGACGATTTGCTTATCTGAGACCGCAGCTGCACGCGGTTTCGAATCAGATGCTGCAACAGGTGATCTCGAAGCCGCGACTGAAACCCTGGATTCTTCAGCGGGAAACTGCACCGGCCAGAATTCGGCTTGAGCGCTGGTGAATTCAATTTCAATCTGGTGTGCACCATGCAATCCTGGTTCCACGCCGATGACGTGGCATTCGGCAATGCGGCCGCTCTTGAGGTTTTGCAAACTTAGCTTGTTGCCTACATGGACGGCTAAGCTCGTTGTAAGTAGGCAACCGCGCAACAGGACAAATTGAGTGCGCGTCTGATCTTTTCCGCCAAATTGGTCGCGAATTTCAACGGGAAGCGAAACTGCTATGCGTGCCGCGCGTTTGCTGCGCTGAGTGTTCACGGACGCAGCTCCGTCGGACACGCCGCCGATCGGCTGATCGGTTTCGAGTGCTGGTAAATCGCTTCGCTGCGTCATCTTGCCTCTTCCCGAATTGAAAATTCGAGTGCCTCGATTACACACCTTATTTACCTGGTGAGACACATCACGAAAGGTTTAAGGGAGTACGAACTCGACGTAGCACTTCCGTGCACTACGAGCTCGGGTTACTATCGGACTAGTACTGTTGAGCAACATCAGTACGTTTGCGGTAGCGAATAGGTCAGTTTTCCAGCCCTATGTGCTATCGACAGAAAACCGACTTTGTAAGCAAAGGAATGAACTTGATCAAGAAGCTCCTCCTCTTATCTACAGCTCTGCTGTTGGTCGTTTTTTGTTTTCCTGGTCTCAGCTACGCCAAAGTTGAAGGCGATCGCGCGAAGCTGCAAGATCGGCTCGATAAAGCAGGCACGATTTTGAACCAAGTGACTTCAGCGCCGGACAAAGGTGTTCCGCAAGAGATCCTGGCCCATGCGGAGTGCGTAGGCGTGATCCCTTCGCTAATGAAAGCCGGCTTCGGCTTCGGTGGAGAGTATGGGCAAGGGGTCGTCACGTGCCGCACGGCGCATGGATGGAGCGCTCCAGCCTTTTACCGCCTTGGCGGGGGAAGCTTTGGACTGCAGATCGGCGGTGAGGCCGTCGATTTGATCATGCTTTTCATGAACGATAAAGGCGCGCGCTCGCTGCTCGCGCACAAGGTAAAGATCGGCGCAGACGCATCAGCATCGGCTGGCCCAGTAGGACGCACCGCCGCTGCGGACACCAATATTGCCCTGCAGACCGAGATTCTCACCTATTCTCGTTCGCGCGGAGTCTTCGCAGGAGTCTCGCTGAAAGGCGCCTGGATCGACCAGAATGGCGGAGATACGCGCACGTTCTATGGGCGCGACATCAACTTCCGTGCCATCCTGAACGGAAACGTACGTCCACCGGCTGGTTCGGAAGGATTTTTGTCAGCAGTGCGCAAAGACTTCGGAGAGGCGCAGGCATCGCGGTAAGCAGGAAAGGCCGATTCGAGTTTTGGGTTTCGGATTTCGGCGATGCCATCTCAAGTCTTCGTTGCCTACTCCGCGAGCGTTCGTGCCGGGCTTTGCCGAAGAGTTGAAACTCGGAACCTTAAACCAGTTTTCTGATTCCATTTGCAAGGCTTCAACACCGAATGGTACCGTCGCGATTCGCATGCGAGAGAACCTCGAATACGCGCTGGTGTGGACCTTCGTACGCATCATGGGCGCGCTGCCGAGGTCGATCACGATTGGCCTGGGGAGGTTGCTCGGAGTTCTGGCTTATGCGCTAATGTCTCGGTTGCGCAAGGTAGGGCTTCGGAACCTGCAGATCGCGTTTCCTGCCATGCCCGAAAAGCAACGCCGACAAATCATATTCAAACTTTTCCAGGGCTTGGGTCGCCAGCTTGCCGAATTCTGTATGTTTCCGCGGTACACGCCGGAGAACGCGCGCAAAATAGCTACGTACGATGGCTTTGAGAATTATGAACGTGCGCGAGCTGCAGGGAAGGGCGTGCTGCTGCTCACCGCTCACTTAGGCGGATGGGAGATCGGCTCGTTCGTCCATTCTATTTTTGGCAATCCTATCAAGATTGTTGTGCGACGCCTCGACAATCGCAAGGTCGATGCGCTCGTCGAGCACTATCGCACGCTGCACGGCAACGAGACCTTCCCGAAAGAGGACTTCGCGCGCGGCCTCCTTGCTGCAATGAAGGCCGGCGAAACCGTAGGCATACTGATGGACACGAACATGACGCCACCGCAAGGTGTGTTCGTCGATTTTTTCGGAGTGCCGGCATGCACCGCTTCTGGGATGGCGCGAGTTGCGCTGCGATCGGGCGCCACCGTGGTTCCGGCGTTTACCTTCTGGGATGAAAGATTGAAAAAGTATCGAGTCCGCTTTGATCCGGCGCTAAAGCTCATTTCAACCGGAGATGACGATGCCGATGCGATCGCAAACACTGCTCTATTCACGCGAGTAATTCAGGAGTACGCGGCGAAATATCCGCAGCAGTGGCTGTGGGTGCATCGCCGCTGGAAGACGCGGCCCGCAGGCGAGGCTCCGGTCTACTGAGTTTGATGAGAGAAGAAGGCCAAACCGTCGGTGATCTGGCGGCCCGCTTCGGCGCGCAGTTGCAAGGCAACGGAACTGCGACCGTTTCCGGCATCGCCAGCATAGCTTCAGCGAAGAATGGCGATTTGGTCTTTGCTTCTGATGAGGTGCGATTTCAGCAGGCGCTCGACTCGAAGGCCACGGCGATCGTGGCGGGCCGGTTTGCGAGCACGACCCGGCGCGACAAGCCTCTACTAATCTCGGACAATCCCAAGTTGCTGTTTGCCCGAATTGGTGCGCATCTGTGCCGCGAGTCTCCAAGTGAAGGTCAGGATGAGAGCGCACAAGTACACATCACTGCTCAAATCGGGGAGCACAGCTTCATCGGGGCCGGAGCAGTGATCGAAGAAGGAGCTGTTGTCGGAAACTTCACGAGCATTGGCCCCAATTCCGTAATTGGGAAACAGGTGCATGTCGGAATGCTGTGTCGTATCGGTCCCAATGTAACGATTCATGCCAACACGCGCTTAGGCGATCGCGTCATTGTGCAGGCGGGCAGCGTGCTTGGATCAACTGGCTTCGGCTATGTACAGGACGAGCGCGGCCGGCACCAACTCTTCCCGCAAATCGGAACCTTGTACATCGAGGATGATGTTGAAATTGGAGCAAATTGCACCATCGATCGCGGTTCGCTCGATCAAACAGTCATCCGTCGTGGCGCGAAGCTCGACAACATGGTCCATGTGGGACACAACGTTGAGATTGGCGAAGATGCGGTTATAGCCGCTCAGACTGGAATCTCCGGAAGTTCCCGAATTGGTCCGGGTGCAGTGATTGGCGGCCAGGTAGGTGTCGGCGAGCACGCGGAGATCGAAGGTGGAACCATTCTCGGTGGTCAGAGCGGAGTGCTTAGCGGGAAGGTGCTGCGCGGGAAGGGCATTGTCTTTTGGGGGACGCCCGCTCGGCCTCTGAAAGAGTATTTGAAGGAGCTGGCTACGCTCGCACGTCTCACTCGTAAGGGAACGAAGTAGCTGCTTCATGGCTCTGATTGTCGTTGGCGGGCAGACGAAGCATGTTGGCAAGACCATGCTTATCTGCGAGATCATCCGGCACTTCGTTTCCGCGCGATGGACGGCAGCGAAGATCACGCCTCACCTTCACGAACCAGAACAGTGCGCACTAATCGCGTCTGGATCGGGTTGGAGGATTTGGGAGCAGGGTGCCAGCAGTCCCAGAGTGGATACAGCCCGATATTTAAACGCGGGAGCCGTGCGGTCTTTGTTGGTCTCTGCTGAATCAGAGAATTTGGCGGTGGCCTGTGCGGCGTTCAAAGCAGAAATCTCGCCCAATGGAAACGCGATTGTGGAGTCAACTGCGGGGGCTGACGTCCTCGATCCAGATCTGTTCTTGCTCGTTGTGGATCCCCGGAGTCGTGAGTTCAAGGCTTCTGCAAATGAACAGCTCGCGCGGGCTCAGGCGGTGGTCATGAGTGCGGAGGCGCAGAGTACGGGCGGTGTCGAGTATCCAGAGCACATTCGGACATTTTCTAAGTTAGAAAAAGGAATTGATCTTCGGCTGGCGCGGATGATCGAGGGCCTCTTGGAATAACCAGGTTTTGAGCTTCTCCCGAAGATTCCGCTGTTCTGAATGCTACCAGCACTGCCGTCGGTTGATCTCTTTGGATGAGAGGTGAAATGACTTTAAACGCCACCAACTCACGCAGCCCGTTTTGGGAACGTTTTTCCTGTGTTGCCACCCTCGAGTGAAATCTTCGCAAAGGCGATATTCAGCACAAGCCCGGACAGAAGCTCCAGAAATTCTTCCGTGATGTGAATCGTTGCGCTGATCTCGTCGGCGCTCAATCCGGATTCCTGCATGCGTTCGACTGTGAGTTGAGGGGCATTCGGCAGATCGGCGGCTAGAGCGAGAGCGGAGTCGTGTAGTGCCCGCCGATTCTCGCTGTAAAGCGGAGATGAGACTACCGGCTTCAGCGCACCCCAATACATATTTAAGAAATCGGGAAAACGCGCGAATGCCTGGTAGTCGGTGTTGACAACTGGGACTCCGAGCGTGCGTTTGATGTCCTCATAAACTTTTCGGATTGCCGCTGATGCCTCTTCCTCGGAAATCCTAATCGGCTTCTGAGTAAACACAGGATGATCGGCATTCCGCTCTGCGCTTCGCGTGACTGGAGGACCATCCTCAAACGCCTGCAACTGGGCAGCCGCAATCAACAGCAGCAGAGGATTGTTGTAATGCAGCAGTTCCACGACGTTGGTAAGCTCGTGCTGAGCGCCGGCAGAGAAGTGCACTTGTTGAATACTGGCGCAAAGATCAGGTACAGCAAAGTAATTGTGCGTTCTTGTATATGCCTCACCCCGTAATCGCTCGGCGCAGCGAAAGAATTCGCGCGTTTCAACGCACGGACGGAGCGCGTTCCAGACTGCCTCGAGAGCAGCCGGATATGTCCCGTAGGCCTGAAAGATGACGTTTACGTGAGGAACGCCGAGAGCGGATTTGATTTCCTGATAGATCTCCAGAGTACGGCCTGAGGCTTCGGCTTCGCGCACCAACGATAAGCGCCGTTTGCGACTCAGAGGCATAGTTGTTGTGATGACGCACTGTGGCGCATAGATGTCATCGCAACCGTTTACTCGCTGCTGCCGAGTAGGTGACCCAGCTTCTCTCGTTTTGTTCTCAGATATGCAGCAGAATGCGTGGTAGGTTCAGGCTCGCACGGGACCCGCTGTACCACGTGAATGCCCGCAGCTTCCAGCGCAGCAACTTTTTTGGGATTGTTGGAGATGAGTCTGATCTTGCTCACGCCCATCGCTCGGAGAACCGCAGCCGGCAAATCGAACTCGCGATGATCGGCTTTGAAGCCGAGTCTCTCGTTGGCTTCAACGGTGTCGAGTCCCTGATCCTGAAGCTCGTACGCCTGCAGCTTGGCGATCAGACCAATGCCACGACCTTCTTTCTGCTCGTAAAGAAGAATTCCCGCTCCGGCGTCGGCGATCATTTTCAGAGCCAGTTCGAGCTGTTGTCGGCAATCACAGCGCAGAGAGTGGAAAACATCTCCCGTCAGACATTGCGAATGAATGCGAACCAGAGGTGGAGCAGAATGAATATCACCCATCACCACCGCCACGGCAGCTTCCGGACGGCAGGTCTCGGGATCGCGTTCGTTTCCCTCGAACCCGAGGACACGGAAGTGGCCGAATTGAGTAGGGAAGTCGGCTTCCGCGCGCTTTGTTGCCTGGATTCGGGCGGAGGAGCTGCTCATCTCTCGAATTATAGCGAGTGATCCTGCTAGGCTTAATTTTGTGGACGACAAGCTCATCCTCATCACGCTGCTGATTCGCCTTGGCGTAGTCGCCGCCATTGCCAGCGCCGTGGTCCGGTCGCGCTACTTCAAATCTGTTCTGTTTCGGAATGAAGTTCGCAGCGCGCGCCAGCAGATCAACATCGTCCTCTTTGTAGGGGTGCCCGTTGCCTTGGGCGTTTGGGTACGCGCCATGGTCCACAACTTTTCCGCTGCAGATGTGGCGTTCGAGAGCGCCATTATCGTTGGCGTGATGGGCGGACGCTTGGCAGGAGTCGGGCTCGCTGCACTCTGCGCCGTTCCAGAGCTGTGGCTGCATGAGTTTCTTTCTTTTCCCCTCAATGCACTCGCTGGATATGTCGCCGGCGCGTTCCGCGAATTCGCGGCTAATCGCGAGGACATCTGGTCGTTCTCGCCCATGGTGGACCTGAGTATTTATCGGTGGGTTCGGCGGAACTTTCCACGTCCTCGGCACGATTGGCAGGTAGCGTTCTTTGTAGGAATTCTCCTGCTGCAGTTCTTGCGCGAGCAGGTTGGCAGAGCATTCCCCAATCAGGTCTTTTTTCTAGGCAGCAACAATCTTTGGGTGGAAGTTGCGATCTACGCGGGCACGATTGCAGCCGTTGCCATTCCCATTAAGGTTTGGAACGCAACACGCATTGAGCTGAAACTCGAAGAACAGGAGAGACTCCTCCTGCAGGCTCGTCTTGATGCCTTGCAAAGCCAGATCAACCCGCACTTTCTGTTCAACACGCTGAATTCAATTTCATCACTCGTGCGGGTGCGGCCGGAGCAGGCCCGCGAGTTGATCGTGAAGCTGGCAAGCATCCTGCGTTCGTTGCTCAAGAAGCACGATGCCTTTGTTCTCCTGCGAGACGAGATCGAATTTATCGATAATTATCTCGACATCGAAGTCGCACGCTTCGGCTCAGAGAAGCTGCGCGTTATTAAGGATCTGGATCCGCAAACTCTCGAAGTGATTGTGCCCAGCATGATGCTGCAGCCGATCGTGGAGAACGCAATTAAGCATGGGCTGGCGCCAAAAATAGATGGCGGGAGCATCATCTTGCGCAGTCGATTTGAAACCGAGCATCGGCTGCGCATTGACATCGAAGATAACGGCGTTGGCATGACTACGCGCAACGGAAAGTACGATGATCGCAGAAGATATATGCGCGATCCCGATGATACCGATGCCCATGTTGAAGGGATTGGGATGTACAACGTCGCGGAGCGTCTGCGGGTCCTGTACGGAACCAATGCGCACATGACTGTCCAGAGCAGTCCCGGAGTTGGAACTCGGATTTCTATTGAGGTTCCGCTGCTGCAGACGGAAAAAGAATTCTCGGCGGCTTCGGCGATCTATGAAGCACGTTCCAGCACGCGGCGATAGAACTTCTCGTATTGTGGAATGATCTTCGACGCGCAGAAGCGCGCCTGCGCTTCGAATCGGGCGAGCTTACCCATCTCGTGTAGGCGCTTCTCGTTGGACAGAATATCAATCGCAAAAGCAGCCATTTGTTCTACATCCCCCACTGGAGCCAGGAAACCGTTTTTGCCATGTTCCACAACTTCCGGCATTCCGCCTTCATGGGTGCCGATGGTTGGCACCTCACATGCCATGGCCTCGAGAGCGGCTAGACCGAATGACTCGAGCTGGCTGGGGAGAAGCATCAAGTCCGATATCGCCAGCTTCTCGTGAACGTTCCCCTGTTTGCCAAGGAAGTACACGCGATTCAACAGTCCCAGGCGGCGGACCTGCCACTCTGCCGCTGAGCGCTCCGGACCATCGCCGATCATGATGAGTCGGGAGGGGACCTTCTCCTGCACTCGATGGAAGATCTCGATCACGTCCCCAATTCGCTTCACAGGACGAAAGTTTGAGAGGTGCACCAGCAGCTTCTCTTCCGGTTCAGCGAATACGGAGCGCTCTGCACTGACGTCTTTCGGACGCTTGTACAGATCGCAATTCACGAAATTGTGAATCACTTCGATTGGCTTGCGTACTGCGAACTCCTGGATCGTGCGCTCGCGCAAGTAGTTGGAGATGGCGGTGACGCCATCGCTTTCCTCAATCGAAAAGCGAGTGACAGGAAGATAGGAAGGGTCTTGTCCAACGAGCGTGATGTCAGTGCCGTGCAAAGTTGTCACATAGGGCAAGTGCCGGGGGAATGTGGCTTTTAGCAGCATCTGCCGGGCCAGCATGGCGCTAACCGAATGCGGAATGGCGTAATGAACGTGCAGCAGGTCCAGATCGTAAATCTCGGCAACTTCAGCCATTCGCGTCGCTAGCGCGAGGTCATAAGGCGGATATTCGAACAGCGGATATTGTGAGACCGTCACCTCGTGATAACGGATGTTGTCGTGTGGGGCAGTAAGGCGGAACGGTTGCGAATAGGAGATGAAGTGGATCTCGTGTCCGCGATTGGCAAGCTCAATGCCGAGCTCAGTCGCGACCACTCCACTGCCGCCATACGTGGGATAGCACGTAATTCCTATTTTCATGTGCCGGAGCAGGATACCGGAATTGGATGTGTCTGCCGGATTTTGGCTGCAGTAATTCTGCTCGGAGCTGAATCGGGGCTGTAGATACGGCGTTCCCGCGGTGGGACAAATCCGCGTCACACAACTGGCGTGCTTCGGCACATATGCACCGTGCGAAAAGTGCAACTAGCGCTACTTACCTTCGCATCGACAAAGAAGTGCACACAAATCAAAGCGACAGACGAAAAGAATCTCTCAATATTGCCATCGTCGGCTCCGGTTACGTCGGCCTGGTCGCAGGCGCATGCTTCGCCGAGATTGGACACCGAGTCATTCTGGTCGACAGCGACGAGAAAAAGATTGCTGCGCTCCGAAATGGGAAAGTGCCGATCCACGAAGAATTCTTACCGGAGCTGATCACCAAACACTCAGGCAGCAGCCTGTCGTTTACTCAGGATCTTGCGTCAGCAGTCCGCGCTTCCGATGCAGTGTTCATCGCTGTAGGCACGCCGCCAACCGAGGATGGTGACGCCGATCTCTCCTATGTGGAACAGGTAGCCTGCGAAATCGCGGGTGCAATCGACAGGTTTAAAGTCATCGTCGAAAAGAGCACAGTGCCGGTGTACACAAACGAATGGATTCGCCGGTCAATGATCCTGAACGGAGCGCCGGAGGAGATGTTCAGCGTGATTTCGAATCCGGAATTCCTGCGTGAAGGTACTGCGGTTACAGATTTTCTTTATCCTGACCGGATCGTCATCGGCGCGGATAGCGAGCGGGCGGCTCAAGTTCTCCGACGAATTTACGAGCCACTCACTTCCGGCCGCTACTATGAGGACAAGCTTGCGATCCCGCGTCCAGCGAAAGCTACCATTCCTGCCAGGCTGATTCTCACCAGTGCAAAGAGCGCGGAGTTAATCAAGCATGCTTCCAATGCCTTCCTGGCCATGAAGATTTCGTTCGTAAATGCCGTTGCAAATATCTGCGAGCAGGTGGGCGCCGACGTCGAGCAGGTGACCGAAGGCATCGGCACGGATTCGCGTATCGGCGCGAGATTCCTGCGGCCCGGAATCGGTTATGGCGGGTCGTGCTTCCCGAAAGACGTTGCGGCCTTCCAGGCAGTTGCAGCGGAAGCTGGGTACGAGTTCCGCTTGCTTGAGGAAGTGCGGGCGATCAACCAGCAACAACGCAAGCGCTTCTTGCGCAAGGTCCGTCGCGCGTTGTGGAATCTGAGAGGAAAGAACCTCGGCGTCCTGGGCCTCGCGTTCAAAGGTGGAACCGACGATATTCGCGAATCGCCCGCAATCGCCATTATCGAATCTCTGCTACATGAAGGCTGCCGGATTTCGATTTACGATCCTGCAGCAATCGGACAAGCGAAAGCGGTGCTTACGTCGTCAGCCGTGCGCTTTGCAGAGGATGCCTACGATGCGGCGCATAATGCTGACACACTTCTCATCCTTACTGATTGGGAGGAGTTCGCCAACCTCGATCTGAAACGACTGCACAAGGAGCTGCGCCGTCCGGTGGTGATCGATGGACGCAATCTTTACCCACCGGAGCAGATGACGAGGGCTGGCTTGATGTATTCCAGCGTTGGCAGGCCAGATGCCGTGCCGATCAGGACGATCGTGGCTGGCGTGGAGCGCGCCGCTTAATCAGGCTGGCGACGGCTGCGGGTCGTCGTCATCGGAGTTCCCCAATAGCTGATCCGCCAATTTCAGCCAGCCATTGATGCGAGCGCCTTCACGGTTCTCGCGCTCATCCCTGGTCAGCATATTCTTGGTCACAAACCGAGGATTCTTCTCCTCCTGCGCGCCATCCTTCCACCATCTTCTGGCCATCGTTCGTCCTTGGGCCGTGGACAGCTTCGGGGAGAGAGTACACGGCAACATTCAGATAGATGCCGGGCTGACCCGCCAGCGTTGTACGTAACATTATTGTTATCAGAGGCTTGGAGCTTAACCGCCGCTCTTCGTTCGAACGCTAGCTCCAGATGGCAGAACTACATCTGCGGAGAGCATCGGAAGAGAAAATTGGAGGCGAAATGCCAACCCAGAAGGGCGCAAAGACGAAGAAGACAAAGCGAAGCAGTGCGAAAAAAAGGCCGCGAACGCAAAACGAGCAGAGTCGGCGCGAAGTCGCACTCGTCCACACAGAGAACGTGAGCTCTGAAGCGTTTTTACCAAACTCCTTTGTCGCTGCCGGTGATCCTGTACGCAACCGCCGCAGCCGATGCCAGATAGGGCAGAAGTCCAAGGCGGAAGGTTCCGGGGACATCGCCACGCATCGCCGCATGTGTCACTTGGTGTGTGTACAGCGCCGCGCCATGGGGAAGGACCGGCACGCGCAGAAAGCGCGCCCGCGGTTTGATCTCATTCCCGCCGAAACGTGCGGCCGAAACAACGAAATTTGGAAGCGCGAGCGGAATGCCGCGATATTGCTTTATGTGGTCGGAAACCACAGTCAGGTAAGTCGCGATTCCGGGCCAGATGCCTGCCGCCTCTGTTGAACGCTTCAATTCCTCAAAATTCAACTCGCCCGACTCAATTATCGCCGCCGAGTTCACGATATCGCACACGCGGAAGTAGAAGTGCCGATACATGCGCTGCAAGGTCGCTACAACAATGCGTTCTTCCGGCGCTGGAACGTGGTATGTCTTCTCCTCGACGACCTTGAGAACTCGCCGAGTCACGAACCGGCGCGCGAGCTCGATGTGCTCGCCTGTTTGTCCCAGACGCTGCACGTGGATTTCGACTGACTCTTTCAGTCCGGGGACGGAGAAGTTCCACTTATTGGCCAACCGATCACCCCAGCTTCGCGGCTCAATTCGAGCATTGAACTTCTCTCTCATTACTTTGCAAATCGATTTCTCGTCTGCCGTGCTGTAGAGATCGAGATCGTTGCCGAGATCGGGGTAGTGGTCGAGCGACTTCATAACCGTGGTAGGGCAATTCGCCGCTTCCAGTTCGTTGCAAATCTCCTGCAGATAAACCAGCGCGGTGGAGATTCGTTTGTGTTCTTTCTCCAACTCGCCGGCGCACCAGGCTGCCAGACGAGTGTTTCCGTCGCGCGTCGCGAAATCCAGAACCGTGTTGAGTCCGCGCACTACTACATGGTGAGAGTCGGCCAGGGAAAGAAACTCGGAACGTTCCTGCGGAGTAAGTGATGCCACCAGCTCGGTTGCCCTGGCGCCCTGGACCGGGTTCAGGGTGAGGGTAAAGAGTGCATTCAGGTACTCAGCTTCGCGATTGATCGTGGTGGCCATCGGGCGCGCAGACACCTCGTTGTAATAATTTCGAAATGTAGGATGTGTGCTGCTGGATTGTGGTTGGACGGAAAAGCTTCTAAGCCGCTAAGCTCCTGAGCTTCTAAGCTGAACTTCGATGGTCCGTATAATCGCTTCTTCATTCCACGCTGAAGCTCAGTGCTTAGGAGCTCAGCAACCCAGGAGCTTTTCTTTGTCGCACAAAGACCTGCGTGACTGGATTTCTGTCCTCGATCGTGCCGGAGAGCTGAAGCGGATTCGCGTCGAGGCCGATCCCATTCTCGAAGTCACCGAGATTGCTGACCGTGTCTCCAAGTCCAAGGGTTCGAAACCCGGCGGCCCCGCCCTTCTGTTCGACAACCTTAAAGGGCATGCGGGCTCAAAGTTACTGATCAACCAATTCGGTTCCGAACGCAGGATGCAGATGGCGCTTGGAGTCGATTCGCTCGACGAAATAGCAGGACGAATTCGCCAATTGCTCAACATGAAGTCGCCGGAAGGGTTTCTTGAAAAAATGAAGATGCTGCCCATGCTCGCCGAAATGGGTAAGTTCTTTCCCAAAACAGTTCCCACGGGTCCGTGCAAAGAAGTGGTCAAGCGTGACAATTTCTCATTGCTCGATTTTCCCATTCTGAAGTGCTGGCCTCAGGACGGCGGGCGCTTCATCACTCTTCCGTGCGTGATCACGCGCGATCCCCGAACCGGCAAGCGCAACGTCGGCATGTACCGAATGCAGATCTATGACGAGCGCACCACGGGCATGCACTGGCAGCGTCAGAAAGTCGCTGCCGAGCACTATCGGGAACGTCTGCGCATGGGTGCTGCCGCGGGATCGAATGGCACTGAACGCAGCAGTGCCGTAGACATCATGGCGCGATCTTCCGGCGGAAGCATGCTGGCCGAAGGCGACCGTCCTGCAGGAAAAATGGATGTCGCTGTTGCTATCGGCACCGACCCGGCGCTCACCTTCTCTGCCATCGTGCCCGCGCCGCCAGATGTGGAAGAGTTCATCATCGCCGGCTTTCTCCGTCAGCAACCAGTGGAGTTGGTGAAATGCGAAACCGTCGATCTCGAGGTGCCCGCGAATGCCGAAATTGTTCTCGAAGGCTATGTGCAGTTAGACGAGCTTCGTCCGGAGGGCCCTTTCGGCGATCACACCGGCTTCTACACTCTCGAAGACGATTACCCGGTCTTCCACGTTACCTGCATCACCCATCGCAAAGATCCGATCTATGCCACCACGATCGTTGGCAAGCCCCCGATGGAAGATGCCTGGATGGGGAAAGCCGTCGAACGAATCTTCCTTCCCTTAATGAAACTCACGATCCCGGAGATCGTCGATGTGAACCTGCCGGTCGAAGGTGTCTTTCACAACCTGATGATCCTCTCGATCCGCAAGTCTTATCCGGGACAAGCACGCAAGGTGATGAACGCCGTGTGGTCGCTCGGCCAGGCGATGTTCACCAAATGCATCGTCGTAGTCGATGAAGATGTAAACGTCCACGATATTGGCGAAGTCACGCTCAAAGTCTTCAACAACATCGATCCTGAACGCGACATCCAGTTCACCCTAGGTCCCATCGACTCCTTAGATCACGCCTCCCGCCTCCCAAATTACGGTTCCAAAATGGGCATCGATGCCACCCGCAAATGGTCCACAGAGGGTTTCTCCCGCCCCTGGCCGGATGAGATACGAATGGATCCCCGCGTGAAGACGATCGTTGATAAGAAGTGGAAGAGTTTGGGAATTGATTAAAAACCGCCACGGATCGCACGGATTTTATGGATTACACGGAAAAACAAGAGATGAAGCACAAGGTCCTGACTGAGAAGCTGATCGGAATCTTCTACTCCGTTTATAACGATCCTGGTCACAGTTTTTTGGAGAGCATTTATCAGAAAGCATTCACTTTGCATTTGGCTAAACATGGCCTGAGATTTGAGGAGCAGAAATCAATTCGTGTCGTTTATATGGGGGTTGATTTAGGTGATTTTCGCGCTGACCTCGTCCTCGAGTCGCTGGTTATTGTCGAACTAAAAGCAGTGGCAGCTTTGGAGAAGGCACATGAACGTCAGTTATTGAATTATCTGAGAGCGACGAATGTCGAAGTTGGATTGTTACTAAATTTTGGTCCCACCGCTCAGGTGCGAAGACTATTGTTTGACAACGAACGAAAGCCAAATCAAAGCCAGGCTGCGGCGGCTGGACAAACATCACAATAAATCCGTGGAATCCAAAAAATCCGTGCGATCCGTGGCGGTTTTTTCTGTCCGATTCCGAACAGTGGATGCTGATGCCGAACATGCGGGCGCTCGATTCCAACCCGTAAGTCCAACAAGACGTGAGCAATACCACGGCACAAAGGGTGCTAACTCATTTGTCGTAGAGCCGTCTGGAGTGTACATGGAAACGTTCTTACAGGACCTGCGGTATGGCGTTCGCATGCTGGCGAAATCGCCGGGATTTTCGGCGATTGCCATTCTCACGCTTGCTCTAGGCATTGGCGCGAACACGGCCATCTTCTCGGTTGTGAATGGCGTGCTGCTGAGCAAGCTGCCGTTCCCTCATTCCGAGCAGATCGTGTCGCTGTTCACGCAAATGCCGAACTTCAAGAACGGATCCATTTCGTACCCGAACTTTGAAGACTGGCGCAGGATGAATCGGACATTCAGCGCCATGGCGGCCTATCGCTCAGACGGCTTCAATCTTGTAGGTACCGGCGAGCCGGAGCGGCTGCACGGAGAGATGGTTTCTGCCGGGTTCTTCGAGATCCTTGGAGTAAATCCCATTCTGGGACGAACGTTCTCCGCTAATGAGGACCAAATCGGCGCCAGTCCGACCGTCATGATCACTGAAGGATTGTGGAAGCGGAAGTACGGCTCTGATCCCAACATCATCGGCAAGAGCATGGACCTGAACGGCACAGCTCGCACGATCATCGGCGTGGTGCCGTCCAGCTTCCATTTGCATATTCAAAACTTCCAGCGAAGCGAAGCGCCCAACGAACTGTACGTTCCAGTTGGGGAATGGAATGAACATGAGTTTCACGACAATCGCGGTGCGGGCTGGGGACTTGACGCGATCGGTCGTATGAAGCCCGGCGTGACCTTCGAGCAGGCGCAAGAGGACATGGCTCGCGTCTCTCGCGAGCTGGCTACAGCTTATCCGGATGTCAATGGCGCGAAGCAGGCGTACCTCGTGCGATTCGAGGATGAGATTGTCGGCGCTGACGGAACGCCCGGTGGCCACAACATGCGGCCGGTACTCCTTGTGCTTCTAGGAGCTGTCATCTTTGTGTTGTTAATAGCCTGCGTGAACGTCGCCAATCTGCTGCTGGCGCGCTCTACAGTTCGGAGTCGGGAGTTTGCCATACGCATCGCATTGGGTGCGGGCGAAGGTCGCATCGTTCGTCAACTTCTGACCGAGAGTATTCTGCTGGCAATCATCGGCGGGGGGCTGGGATTGCTACTCGCAAAATTCGGAACTTCGGCCGCGCTCGCCGCCATGCCGCGAACCATACCTCGCGCTGAGGACATTGGGCTCGACCACCGAGTGCTTCTGTTTACACTCGTTGTTTCCATTCTCTCCGGCATTAGCTTTGGACTTGCGCCCGCGCTGAGAACAACGCGCTCAAATGTCGGGGCTACTCTGAAAGAGAGCGGACGCTCTCTCGCAGCAGCGCGCAGCGGCACCCAATCCGTATTCGTCGTTTTCGAAATGTCGATGGCTCTCGTCCTGCTGGTTGGTGCAGGGCTGATGATTCGAACGCTTTTCGTCCTCTGGGGTTTGAGCCCGGGATTTAACCCGCACAATGTGATGACGTTCTCATTCTCCGGCCCTCCCTCTTTCAAAGGTGCATCGCCGGACACGATTCGGGCCGCACAACGAGAGCTTCACGACAAACTTGCTGCACTGCCGGGTATTGAAGCAGTTTCGTTCAGCCTCGGTGCGCAACCTATGGCCGGCGACGATGACGATGACTTCTGGATCGTAGGCAGGCCAATGCCGAAGCGCAGCGAGCTCCCCATGACGCTGGAATATGACGTCGAACCGGGATATTTGCAGGCGATGCAGATTCCGTTGAAGCGAGGCAGGTTCCTAACAGAAGCCGACAACGAACATGCGCCCTACGTGGCAGTAATCGACGACACCTTTGCCGAACAGTATTTCAAGAACGAAGACCCTATCGGCCATTACATCGATCTGAATACCGATCCCTCGTCGCAGCACAAGATACCGTACCTGCAGATCGTAGGTGTAGTGGGACACGTAAACCAGTGGGGGCTGGACTCCGATGCGCGCAGCCCGCTCCACGCCCAGCTTTATATGTCCTATGCACAAACTCCTGATTTCGCGCTGAAGCGTATTGGATTGGCTTCCGATGTGTATGTGCGCACTTCGCGCGCTAATGTCCCCTCGTTCGAGGAGATGCGTCATCAGTTACTCGCTGCGAATCGGGATCTCGTCGTTTATGCACCGGAGTCGCTGGAACAGACTGTCGCGCACTCGATTGGACAAAAACGCTTCAGCATGACTCTGCTTGCATGCTTCGCCGGGATTGCGCTTTTGCTGGCAAGTGTCGGTATCTACGGCGTGCTGTCGTATCTCGTCGGACAGCGCACGCAGGAAATCGGCGTTCGCATGGCCTTGGGCG
>CAYNPS010000032.1:31065-35109 GCA_964399125.1 uncultured Terriglobales bacterium | reverse complement strand
AGACGGAGTCACACTTGCCAGAGACTATCTACGACGTAGCCATCATCGGCTCCGGACCGGGCGGCTATACGGCTGCGATTCGTGCCGGCGAATACGGACTGAAAACCGCGCTGATTGAAAAAGATGCGAAGCTCGGCGGCACCTGCCTGCATGTGGGCTGCATCCCCACCAAGAGTCTGCTATTCGACGCTGAAATCTATGACCACTTCAAGGCCGCCAAAGAGCACGGCATCGAGAACGTCGATGGCATGAAGGTCAACTGGGGAACGATTCAGGATCGCAAGAACAAGATTGTCACGAAACATGCCAAAGGCCTCGACTTCCTTATGCGCAAGAACAAGGTGACCGTCGTTCCCGGCTACGGACGGCTCACAGGCGCGGTGAAGAATGGCGTGCTCGATGTTGAAGTCACGGGTTCAGACGGGAAGAAGAGCAAGCTGCAGGCCAAGAACGTGATTATCTCGACTGGATCGCAGGCGCGGATGCTGCCTGGTCTGAAGCCAGATTCGACGATTCTCACCAACATCGAAATCCTTTCCCTGAATTCCATCCCGAAGTCGCTGATCGTGATCGGCTCCGGTGCGGTAGGTGTAGAGTTCGCGTCGATCTACAAGTCCTACGGAACGGATGTGAATGTCATCGAGGCTCTGCCGCGACTGGTTCCTGTGGAAGACGAGGACGTCAGCAAAGAGCTGCTGCGCGTTTACAAGAAGCGCGGCATCAACTGCCATCTCGGCGCAAAGGTGGAGAAGGTCGAAAAAACGAAAGAAGGTGCGTCCGTGACCTTTACCGGCTCGGATGGCAAGCAGCAGAAGCTCGAAGCCGAAAAAGTTCTGATCGCGATTGGGCGTGCGCCGCAGACGGATGACGTTGGCCTCGACAAAACCAAGATAAAAGCCGAGCGCGGCTTCATCCCGACCAACGAGTGGATGCAGACCGTCGAGCCGTGCATCTACGCCATCGGCGATATCGTTTTGGGAATGCCACAACTGGCCCATGTAGCCGCCATGCAGGGCATGGTTGCCGTGGCAAAGATCGCGGGCAAGTACGCGCGTCCGGTGAAGCGGAATCTGATTCCGGGCGCGACTTACTGCGAGCCGCAGATCGGCAGCGTCGGATTGACCGAAGCTCAGGCGCGGGAGAAGGGATACAAAGTGAAAGTCGGCAAGTTCCCGTTCACGGCGAACTCGAAGGCCAGCATCATCAGCAGCCACGATGGATTCATCAAAGTCGTGTCGGAAGAGCAGTACGGAGAGATTCTCGGCGTTCACATCATCGGACCGTCTGCAACGGAGTTGATCTCCGAAGCTGTCACGGCCATGCAACTCGAAGCCACGGTGGAAGAGATGATGTTCACCATCCACGCCCATCCGACGCTCTACGAGGCGTTGCTCGACGGCTTTAGCAGCGTGGAAGGCAAAGCTATCAACATCTGAACGGCGGTTTGACACGAAGATCACGAAGTTGCACTCAAGGTCACGGAGAAGACTTCGTGACCTTACGTCTCGGACCTTTGGGCCTTTCGTGTTAACCCCTTCGGGCAGCAGCTCTCGGAAAGTCCTAAGGGTTCTCTTCCTCCTGTAAACACGCCGCAGCTAACGCACATCCAACCCATTAGTCCTCGCAAGCTAGGACGCAGGTTACAGGAGGGCGCAATGGCAGATCCTCTGCACAGCAGAGACTTTCCCGAACTGGGAGCACGATCGGACGGTCCGGTGGGCCAGGCGGTTGGGGAGAACCGCGGCAGCACCGTTGTATATGAGGCACCACTGGAGGATCCTCTTAGAAAAGGAGAGGCATACCCCTCAACTCCTTTGGGAACTACCGCGAACCCACGTCTAAATCGCACTGCGGAGCAGATTGGGACTGCTCTCGGCAAGACCGTTTCCCAAGTAAAGCGCGCTCCGGAGAACGCCCGGCGCGGACTGCATGTAGTTCGCGATCGCGCACAAGAAGCTCAAAGCAGTGCTGCGGACCAGCTCTCCAGCTCAGCGTCGTCCCTGGCGGACACCGCCCAGCAGCGCGCGAGAGAGTTCGCCAACACTGCACAGCGAAAAGCTCGCGAGTTGGCTGATTCGACAGATCGTCGCGCGCGCGAACTCGCCGATGCCGCTGAAGTTCGCGGGCGAGCTTTGCTCGACAAGGCTGACGAGCTTAGCGACAAGATCGCAGAACGCGGCAAGGAGCTGCGCGACCGGCTCGAGGTACGCACTCGGGAAGCTCGGGCGCAGGCTCGCTTAAAGGTGCAAGAGGCTCAGCTTAAAAGCAATCGCCTGATCCAGGAAAAGCCGTTGCACGTGCTCGGCGGCATTGCCGCTGCAGCGTTTGTGCTGGGAGTTTCACTCCGGATTGTGAGGTCACGCAATGCAAGTCGTTACTGAGAACAACAGATCAATCGGCCAGGTGATAGCCGAGCTGAAGAGCGATGCTCGCGACTTCGTTTCGACGCGTCTGCAGATGCTCTCGCAAGAGATGAAAGAGAAGGTCGGAATTTGGAAGGCGGCGATTCCAATGCTCGCGGTAGCAGCGCTGGTCGGCGCAACGGCTTTTCTCGCCCTGACCTTTGCATTCATCGCGTTCTTCGCTGGCGTTTTCAGCGGGAGTCCGTATGCATGGTGTTTCGGAGCGCTCATCGTCACCGCAGGATATTTCATCATCGCTGTCGGATTGTTCTACTTAGGCAGGCGCGAGCTTACGCAAGCCGGAGTGGCCCCCACGCGTACGCTCCGTGTGCTTAAAGAAGACCAAATTTGGATTCAGCATGAAGCGAGGTCACAGGCATGACACAGGCACAGCCACAACTCCCCGCAGAAATTCTGGAGAAGCGTGCTGCCGAGCAGCGTCGCGCTTTGCATAATGATGTCCAGCAGCTTCGCTCGGCCGTGCGCCACGAGATCCGCGAGCGCACAGACATAAAGCGCAATGTGCGCCGTCACTTCGCTCCGATCGCTGGCGCAACCGCGTTGGTCGCGTTAAGTCTGGGCTACGGCACGGCAGGAATTTTCACCCGACACTAGCGACGGCTCTCCGCCACCTGCGTGAGTCTGGCCAGATAGCCATCGATCGTTCGCGTGTAGCCGATCACGAAGCGCGATACGAAGCGAAATACCGGATTGTAGATTTCTCCGTCCTCGGTGATCGTCACCAGGCAACCCTCGTTTTGCGGCTGGACGTTCCACGTCCATGCGCCGCCGAAGGGAAGATTCTTGTCGGCTATTGCGTTTCTCACCAAAGTTGGCGGCCGATACTCCACGCGTTCGTATGTAATCGTCTGCCCATGCTTATCAGTTTCGCGGACGAGATGCTTCCCATCTTCGTCCACAACGGAGTAGCTCTTCAAATCCGTGCGCCAATCCGGTGGGCCAGAGATCAACTGAAACACTTGCTCCGGCGATGCTTGGATGAATGCAGAGCGCGTCGCGCTATGGTGCTTCGGCAGAGCTGCACCAACTAGAATCACAATCGCTATCAAGGCCGCGGTGGCTCCGGCCATGACGATGGTTATCTTCATCTTCCTGGCTTCCTCCTCGATGGTTGCCGCCTTTGCATGAGGCGCTCGGCTGCCTCGCCCAACAATTCAAGACCATGCAACGCCGTTTCTCGATCATCGCTGCTGAGCAACGAAAGCATCTGTTGTGCCAATTCGGGATCAAGTACCGAGTTTTGCTCGCGGACGCGGGCTCCGGCGAGAGTGAGTTGCACTCCGGTGCGTCGGCGGTCGACGCCATCGCGAATCCGACGCACATATCCAAGGCCCTCGAGCCTGTCGATCTGGATCGACATGGTCGATTCGGTCACGCTCAAGTGTCGAGCCAACTCCGATATGGTTCGCGAATGCTGCCGATCGAGGTGGTCCAGGATGCTCGCCATGTGTGCTGTCAGCACGCGACCAGCTTCGTCGTCACGAAGATGACGGCGATGGCAGGCGAGATAGATCTTGGGATAGTCGCGAAACAGCCGCTGCATGTGGTTGTTCAAGATAGCAGGAGCATGGAACAGGTGGTTTGATTCGTCAAAGTAATTCGTCGAGCAAATGTCAGCGAA
>CAYNPS010000032.1:0-30965 GCA_964399125.1 uncultured Terriglobales bacterium | reverse complement strand
TCCACGAAGCGTTCCACACCGCTCGCAATAAGAAGCTGGATCGAGCGAACCCACTGCACGGCCCCAGTCACCTGGCGAATAAGTGCATCGCGCGCCGCATCGCCATCCTTCACAAACTCTGCATCGACGTTCGTGGCCACTGGAACCGCGGGCCTCGCGAAATGCAGGTTGCGAAGATCCTCGGCGAGCCGGTCCTGCGCCGGTTGCATCAACGAGCAATGGAATGGTGCACTCACAGCCAGCATCACGGCGCGTTTCGCGCCTTTTTCTTTCGCCAACTCCGCCGCGCGCTCCACGGCAGCTTTGCTGCCTGAAATCACAATCTGATCTGGAGAGTTGATGTTCGCGGGGGCCACTGTCCCGCCGATCTCCTGTTCGGCCTGACGGCACACAGCTTCGAGGGGCTCCAGACCAAGCGCCAGGACGGCTGCCATCGCGCCTACGCCCAGAGGCACCGCCTCCTGCATGTACTTGCCGCGTTTGGCCACCGTGCGCACAGCGTCAGCAAAACTCAAACTGCCGGCGAAGACGTGCGCCGAGTACTCGCCGAGACTGTGTCCAGCAACAAATGCGGGCTGCACTCCTTTTTCCGCCAACACTCGTTGCGCCGCCACCGAGACGGTGAGGATCGCAGGTTGAGTGATCTCAGTTAGTTTCAGCTTGTCTTCAGGGCCTTCGAAACAGAGCCTCGAGAGTTCATAACCCAGCGCCGAATCGGCTTCAGCAAAGGTTTGACGAGCTACCGCATACTTTTCGGCAAGCTCTTTGCCCATGCCGACGCTTTGCGAGCCTTGTCCGGGAAACAGGAATGCGAGGGGATGTGCCATAGCAAACCATTGAATGTAGCAGACGCAGAGATTAGCCGACGTGAGTGGGCACAGGTGGCTCGTCGCGACTTGATTACACTAGCTGAAGATGCCCGCCATCCGACTCGTCTTCTTCTGGCACATGCACCAGCCCTTTTACAAGGACTTGGTCACAGGCGAGTACCGCCTGCCCTGGGTCCGCATGCATGCCCTAAAGGACTACTACGGCATGGTGAAGCTGTTAGACGAGTTTCCCACGGTGCACCAGAACTTCAACCTCGTCCCGTCGCTGATCGCGCAAATCGAGGAGTACGTGGCAGGAACTGCAAAAGACAAATGGCGCGACCTCGTCGCAAAACCCGCCGCCGATCTGACGCGAGACGAAAAGCTTTTTGCCCTGCGCTACCTCTTTCAGGCTAATCACACGCACCAGGTCGGCAGGTATCCGCGCTATGCCGAGTTGCTCACCAAGCGCGCGGCCCACGCCTCACCCGAGACTGCGCTCAGCTCCTTCAGCACGCAGGACTTCACCGACTTGCAGGTCCTTTCCCAGCTCGCATGGTTTGACGAGTTCTTCCTCGAAGAACGCGATGTTTCTGCTCTGATTAAAAAAGGAAGTAACTACTCGCGCGCAGACCAGGAAACGCTCTTCGGGATCGAGTCGCGCATCCTGGCAGCGGTGATTCCTGCATATCGCTCGGCATCCGAGCGTGGAGGAGTCGAGCTCTCGGCCACCCCCTTCTATCATCCGATCCTTCCCTTGCTGTGCGACACGAACAACGGACGCGTAAGCAGCCCCGGGCTGCCGCTACCACGGCGCCGCTTCTTGCAGAGCAACGACGCGCTCGAGCAGATGCAGCGAGCAGTGGAATCCCACGAACGCACGTTCGGCCAGAAGCCCGCGGGTATGTGGCCATCGGAAGGAAGCGTTTCGAATGAAGTTCTGGGGCTTGCTCGTCAGGTTGGCATCAAGTGGCTGGCGACCGATGAAGGCGTCCTCGGACGCTCGACCCAGAGCTTTTTTGAACGCACCGGCACAGGCGAGCTGCTTCCCGATTCGGCACAGCGGCTCTATCGGATTTACCGCAATGGAGACGGGGCCGACTCCGTATTCCTTCTCTTTCGCGATCACAATCTCTCAGACCTGATCGGCTTCGTGTATTCGGGCATGCCTGCAAAAGAGGCAGCCGAGCACTTCATCAAGAGCATAAAGACGTCTGCACAGTCAGTGCTAGCGCGCGGCCAGGATGCCGTAGTCTCGGTGATTCTGGACGGCGAAAACGCGTGGGAGCACTATCCCAAATCGGGACGCGAATTTCTGCGGCGCCTTTACGCAGCAATTGCCGCCGATCCCCAGATTGAACCCCTGACAATGTCAGAGACCATCGAACGAACCCGCGAAACGACTGCTCTTCCCAGCCTGGTACCGGGTTCCTGGATTAATGCAAACTTCAACGTGTGGATCGGAGCTCCGGAAGACAACCTCGCATGGGACTACCTCGCCGAGGCGCGCGATTTCTACACGCATCGCGCTGAGTCGGCCGGCGCAGAACAGCAGAAGCTGGCTTATGAAGAACTCCTGATCGCCGAAGGCAGCGATTGGAACTGGTGGTACGGTCCGGAGCATCACTCGGCTAACGACAGCGATTTCGACGAGCTCTATCGGAGTCACCTCGCGAACATGTATCGACTGCTCGGAGCAAATCCTCCGGATTATCTGCAACATCCGATCTCAAGCGAATTCATTGGCAAGGTGCGCACCATCCCGCAGACGGCCTTCATTCGTCCGCGCATTGATTCTCCGAACATCGGCTATTTCGATTGGCTGGGCGCAGCCAGCTTCACCGCCGACCGGCGCGGCTCGTCGATGCACGGAAAGCAATTTCTCCTGGAGCGCGCGTACGCAGGAATCGACGGTCGAAACTTCTTCTTCCGTATCGATGTAGCCGGCGAGCTTAATGGGGAGCACACGCTGGAGACGCGCATCGAAGTGTTGCCTGCGAGTGTGGAGCAAAAACGGAGGACGTTGCTGGCGCGCTTTGCATTATCGAATCGCACGCTCGTGGGAGCTGACATGGTTGCAGAAGGAGAGACATCGGAGAATGGCAATCGGCCGAACACCCTCAGCCGTGAAATGAAAGCCAGTTTCGAAAAAGTGTTGCGCGCCAAAGTGCCGCTGTCTGTACTTGGAGCAGCGTTGGGCGATACGCTACTTCTCCGCTTCAGCATCTTCCGCGACCAGCTTCCGCTCGATTCGCTACCAACTCAAGGCTGGATGGAACTGCCGATCATCGCGGAGGAGCAAATGCTCGAAACTGGCGATCAGGTGTGGTGAGACAAATTAAACGTGGAGCCGGCCGGCCCCGGCCAGAATGACAAAATTGCGGTCCTGAACTGTTCTAAGCCAGTTCCGCACAGTAGCTCAGTTCAGCCTTCCAAAGCGCATCCGGCCGATTCCATACGAGTGAAAACACAAACAGCTTGGCTGGATTTCGCTCCTGTTCACGTGTGCGTCCCTCTTCTTGTTTCTGAAACGTCGTAAGCCGGACTAGCAATTCCTCGACTGCTTAGTTCAAGGCTCAATGCCACATTCGCTTGAGGCCTTAATTGATCGGAGTCGATGGCCAGTTGTAATAGCTCTTCGTCAGTCTCACGTTTATATTCCTCGATGAAGTCCCGAATATTCACGCAGGCCGACGTAGCTTCCTGTATTTCTTCGCACAGGTGCGCCCCTCGAAAACAGGACTAACGAACTGCGATTCGATTCATCGTCGTGCTAACCTGTTCGTGCATCCCAAAGCCGGGATGGCGGAACTGGCAGACGCAGCGGACTCAAAATCCGCCGAGGTTTACCCCTCGTGGGGGTTCGACCCCCCCTCCCGGCACCACGCAATAGCTAGCCATTTCCAGAGCTTTTGGGAGCAGACCTGTAAACGGCTAAAAATCGGTTGAGCGGCCGTTGGGGTTTCGTCCGATGCCAGCTCAATTGAATAATGTAAAACCCCGACAAACTGTTTGTGGTTTACACCCCGGTTCACTTTTTGAGCGCCGCAAGCACCTCTTCGGCGTGTCCTTCGGGTTTCACCTTGGGAAAGATCTTCGAGATTTGCCCTTGCGGATCGATCAGGAACGATGTTCGCTCGATCCCGATCGTCTTGCGTCCGTACATGTTCTTTTCTTTAAGCACCCCAAAGGCTTCCGAGAGCTTCTTGTCCTCGTCAGCGAGCAGTGTGTACGGCAGGCTATATTTATCTTTGAACTTCTTTTGAGCATTGGGTGAGTCCTTTGATATGCCCAGCACGACCGTGCCGGCACGCTGCAGCTTCTCGAATTGATCGCGGAAGCCGCAGGCCTCGATGGTTCAGCCAGGGGTGTCGGCCTTGGGAAAGAAGAAAAGCACGACCGGCTTGCCGCGAAAGTCTTTGAGGCTTACAGGCTTGCCATCTTGATTGGGTACTGCTGTGTCGGGAACCTTATCGCCAATTTCCATGAAGGCTTTTTCCTTGAAGTACCGTTCCGAACATTTATATCGCAAGCCTGCTGTTCGCGTTGTTGCCGCGCTGGTTGCGGCTTCGCTCTCACTCGCAGTGCCGCTCCGCACCGCTGCGCAGCGCAAGAAGGACTCCGGACCGCGCGCCATTGCCGTGGTGACCTGGAATGGAGATGATACGCTTCCCACTCCGGGAACTTCGGTTCTAACACCGGTCTCCATTCTCGTCGAGGGCCGCTTCTACGACGCGGAACTCTATCAGGCGCAGCCTGAGCCGATGGCGATCGACTCTGGAGTCATTTATGACGTTCTCAAGAGTGGCGATGTCGTCGGCACCTTTACTATCGGCGGTGCGCGCGATCACGACGGCACATGGTATGGGCTCGGCAGGTTCGATAAGAAAGCCAGCGATGAGCAGAAGGCCAAGACTGCTCCGAAGCCGGCTGCACCTGCAGCACCGCCCGAAGATGAACGACCAAAGCTGCGTCGTGGGGCTCCGCCGCCACCGGGACCGAAGGAGCAGACCGATGAGGTTTTGAGCAACATCGATCGTGATCCCGAAAGGCCGACTTTGCACCGTCATAGCGTTACGGAAGCGAAGAAGCCGGCGGCGCCAGCGAAGGAGTTTGTTCCACCCGCAATGCACATGATGGTAGCGGTTTCCGACGCAGGCGGGCCGGAGCCGCGCCCGTTCACATTTCATGCGAAAGCGGGCGAAGTTGATGAGCTACATGCGAAGATGGAAAAGCTGACGCGTGCGGAACTCGAAAAATCGCGAAAGCCGGCCGAAACACCTAAACCGCCTACAGCAGCGAACAGGCGATCGCGAACGATTACTCCTACACCGATTCCGCTGGAATTGCAGAACGTAAAGTTCGGCATCTTTGATGTGAACAGCGATAACGCTCCGATCCTGGTTTATTCCGCGACCGCGATGGTGAACGGAGCGAAGAAATACATCACGACGGCAGCATGGGAGGAAATCGACGGCAGCTTGCGCAAGGTCTTCTCGCAAATTACCGATGATCAGCATCTGGATGTCTATCCGCGGCTGGAAATCATTGATGCCGTCGATGCCAGCGGCAACGGGCGCGGCGAGTTACTCTTTCGCGCCTACGGCGATCAAGGCAGTCGGTTTGTGCTTTATCATCCGGGACCGGACAGCCTGAATCTGCTCTTTGACAGTGCGCATGGGGAGAGCGCGAGAGTGTACGAACAGAGCGATAGGCAATAGGTAGTAGGCGATAGGCAACATGCTAAAACCAATGGCTTTTCGGTAATTGGGTCGCGCCAATTGCTTATTGCTTATCGCGTACGGCGCAATCGATATCGGAGAAACGAAACCTTCTCGTTGCGTTTAAGTAACCTCGCCGCTACGCATGAAAAATCGTCCTTCCACCTGAGTAGATCGTTGCCTATACTGGGCAACGAATGGTAGAGGTTTCGGCTTCCTACTCTCCTTGCCTCCAATTTTGCCTTCATAAAGGATTGGTATCCGTGGCCAGAGTACTCACGATTCCGGTACTACCCGAACCTAAGCGGCGGAGAACGCCGCGCATCAGCGACCGACGTTATATAGAGGGCCAGAAGGTACTGGTTGAGGCCATGAAGTACCTGGCACAGAGCGATCCTGATGGCAATCGCGACGCAATTGGACTGCTCTCAGAGCATTTCCGTACGCAGTTCCGCATGACTGACCGCCCACCAATGAGCTGATCCCAAGCTACTTGCTCGCAGGCTGCGCGAGTCGCGGCGACAATTTCTCGAGTACCTCGTAGACATCGCGGTTGTCCGGAGCTTCGCCTAGCTCATAAAGCTGCGCGAAGGCGATCTTTCCCGCCTTGTCAATTACGTAGACGGCGCGCTCATTGATGCCCGGAATCGGATCGCCAGTGCGAAAAACATCGTATTTCTGCGCAGTTTCGCCATGAGGATAAAAATCGCTGACCAGCGGATACGGCAGCTTGCCGATCTCCTTTTCTTGCCAAGCGATGTGGCTCCAGGTGGAGTCGACGCTAACGCCCATGACCTGGGCGTCGTAGGCGGCGAACGTCTCGAGTTCGTGACTGTACGCCGTCATCTGCTCGCTTCAAGTTGGGGTCCAATCCAGCGGATAGAACGCCAGCACAACGTTCTTCTTTCCCCGAAAGTCGCTCAACCGCACGCGATGGCGGCGATCGCCGGTGACCGCAGGGAGATCGAAATCCGGGGCTACTGCGCCTACTTCGAGCACTTACGTCCCTCCAACTGCACACACCTATCCTGCTAGCGCAGGTCTTTCGGAAACAGGAGGTGGGCAGCCTTGATTCTAACGAGGTTTGCTCCGGAGCATCAACTCAGTGAGAAAAATTGTGGGAAGAGTGGTACCAGTCGGTAGCAGTCTGCGCCGGCCCGGAAGATGCTCTAAATCGCGAACTCGCAATCACCCAAATTCTTGCGCTCACACCTGCATTACTTCTTTTTCCTTAGCCTTGCTCATCTCTTCCATCTTCCTAATTTCATCGTCGGTGAGCTTCTGGATCTCCTCAAGTGCGCGTTTTTCGTCGTCTTCAGAGATCTTCTTGTCCTTCAGAGCCTTCTTAATCAAGTCGTTGCCGTCACGACGGACATTACGAATAGCCGTGCGGTGATCTTCGAGGACTTTGTGCAGGTGCTTAACTAGCTCTTTGCGGCGTTCTTCCGTGAGAGGCGGAACAGGAATGCGGATGATCTTGCCATCGTTCTGCGGATTGAAGCCCATGTCGGAGGTGCGCAGCGCCTTCTCGATCTCCGCGAGCGAGCTCGGATCGAAGGGCTGTACGGTGATTAACTGCGCCTCCGGCGCGTGGACCTGCGCGATCTGATTCAGTGGCATCTCCGAGCCGTAGTAGGGCACGCGGATGGTATCAACCATGTGAACCGAGGCGCGTCCGGTGCGCGTTGACAGCAGGCTGTTCCGAAAGTCACCCACTGCCTTTTCCATGCGGTTTTTCAGTTGTGTGTGAATGTCTCGTAGTGCCGGATTGCCCGCCATAACGGAAACAGCCATCGCACGCTCCAGAATGGGTCCAATGCCCGGACCAGATGTTGAAAGACTCGTAATTATAAAGGAAGCTCCGAGCCGACTTTGGCGCGCCGCCAGATGCTAGATTGACTGCTGGATCATTTCATGTCCGCAAGCACAGAGAGTCCGCCAGTGGCCAAGCCCTCCGAGAGCGTCGGACGATCGGCAACCCTGGTTGCTGCCGGGATTCTCCTGAGCCGTCTCGCTGGACTGCTTCGGGAAACGGTCTTTGCGCACTACTTCGGCAGTTCGGATGCCGCTGACGTCTTTCGTGCTGCAGTACGAATTCCTAACGTTCTGCAAAATCTGTTCGGCGAGGGAGTGCTCTCCGCGTCGTTCATTCCGGTCTACGCGCGGCTGCGCGCGATGGGTGAAGAAGAGCAGGCGAGCGATCTTGCCGACGCCATCGCCAGTTTGTTGGCTCTTGTTACTTCGATTCTCGTCTTGATTGGTGTTCTTGCAACGCCATACATCATTGATGCAATCGCTCCCGGTTTTCATGGAGCCAAGCGTCAGCTGACGATTCGTTTAGTACGAATCTTCTTTCCCGGAGCGGGACTGTTGGTGATGTCGGCCTGGTGTCTGGGAATCCTGAACAGCCATCGCAAGTTCTTTCTCTCTTACGCTGCTCCTGTCGCATGGAACGCGGTGATGATCGCCACCATGATCGGCTTCGGCCGTTCATACGGCGAAGATTCTTTGGCTGTAATCACCGCCTGGGGATCGGTGATCGGGAGCGGCTTACAGCTTGGCGTGCAAGTGCCGGTGACCTTGCGGCTTGTTCGTCGTCTACGTGTGCAGCTCGGATTGAAGCTCGCGTCTGTACTCGAGGTAATTCACAACTTTTTCCCCGTCCTCGTTAGTCGGGGCGTAGTCCAGTTGAGCGCATACATCGATTCAATGATCGCGACTCTTCTGCCAACCGGAGCCGTGGCCCATTTTGGGTATGCTCAAGTTCTATATACGCTTCCGATAAGCCTTTTTGGTATGAGCGTCTCCGCAGCTGAGCTCCCAGCGATGTCGGGAGCCTTGGGCAGCGAGAATGAAATCGCCGCGCAGCTTCGTGCCAGACTGGGAAGAGCGCTGCGGCAGATCGCTTTTCTAGTCGTGCCCTCAGCCATGGCGTTTCTTGCTTTGGGCGATATCGTATCCGCTGCGATTTACCAGACAGGAAAATTCAAGCACACTGACGCAATCTACGTCTGGGCTGTGCTCGCTGGATCAGCAATTGGGCTCCTGGCATCCTCGCTCGGTCGCCTCTACTCATCTACCTATTACGCACTGCGGGATACTAGCACTCCATTGCGGTTTGCGATGATCCGCGTGGCGCTGACCACGGTTCTGGGACTTTTTTGCGCGCTGCGGCTGCCCCAGATGGTCGGCATAGATCGAAGTTGGGGCGTTGCCGGCCTTACGGCGTCGGCTGGAATCGCCGGCTGGCTTGAGTTTCTGCTACTGCGTTGGAAATTGCACGAGCGCATTGGAGCTGTGCAGCCTGCCAGCGCCTTTCTCGCCAGGCTCTGGCTTGCCGCTGCGGCGTCAGCGGGTGGAGCCTGGGGTATCAAGTCGGCAATCGGACATCATCGGCCATTGGTCATGGCTATTGCTATCCTGATTCCCTACGGATTGTTCTATTTCGGGATTACGTCGCTGCTGAAGGTTCCTGAAGCCCAGCAGGTCATAAGGCGGATCACTCACCGGCGGTTCTGACGCTATTTCAAGTCCCGCCAGTTGTGCCCCACGCCGATGTCGACCATCAACGGGACCTTGAAGGGATACACGCCCTGCATGTGCTCGCGCACGAGTTCACCCATGGTATCAATTTCCTTTTCGGGAACTTCGAAGACGAGTTCGTCGTGGACCTGGAGCGTCATGCGCGAGCGCAGTTTGCGGTGGGCGATCTCGGCGTCGATTTTGATCATTGCCAGCTTGATCACATCCGCCGCGGTGCCCTGCAGAGGAGTGTTGACCGCGGTGCGCTCGGCGAAGCCACGCATGTTGGCGTTCTTGCTGTTGATGTCCGGAATCGGGCGGATACGGCCAAACAGGGTACGGACGCGCTGTTCACGGCGCGTCTCTTCGAGCACGCGATCGATAAATGCGCGAACGCCTTTGTATCGCTCGAAGTACGTGTCGATATACTTCTTGGCCTCTTTCTGCTCGATGCCAAGCTGCGCTGCCAGCCCAAAAGGGGAGATGCCGTAAACAATTCCGAAGTTCACAGCTTTGGCACGGCTGCGATGCTCGGCCGTGATCAGCATCGGCGGAACGCCGAAGACCTCACTGGCCGTGAGCTGATGAATGTCGTCTTCACGCCGATAGGCTTCGACGAGCAGCGGGTCTTCTGAGAAATGCGCGAGCAGCCGCAACTCGATCTGCGAATAATCCGCCGAGAGCAAAACGTGGCCGGGTTCAGCGATAAACATTGAGCGAATCTCGCGTCCCAATTCGGTACGAATTGGGATGTTCTGCAGATTCGGATTTGTCGACGAAAGCCGTCCGGTTGCGGTGCCGGCAGGATTGAACGTCGTGTGCACGCGTCCGGTGCGCGCATCCACGAGTGTTGGCAGAGAATCAACGTACGTGGACTTTAGCTTAGAGAGCTGGCGGAAGTCGAGCACCTTGCGTGCGATCTCATGCTCGACAGCAAGCTCTTCCAGCACGTCGACGGCTGTCGAGATAGTTTTGCCTTTGCCGTACTTCACTGGTTTGGGCAATCCAAGTTTGTTGAAGAGCACATCACCGAGCTGCCGCGGCGAGTTCACATTGAACTCCACGCCGGCGATCGCATGGATCTCTTTCGCCCGCGCATCGCACTGTTTTTCCAATTCAACGGACATGCTGCTTAGCGCGGTCGTATCAATTTTGACGCCTGCCGTTTCCATCCGTGCCAGCACAGGCATGAGCGGGAGGTCGATGGTGTCGTAAACGTTGATGAGTCCCTGCTCGGCCTCTACTTCTTTGCGCAATGCGCGGCCCAATCGAAGAGTCATGTCGGCAGCTTCAGGCGTCGTTCCGGCAAGCTGCAGGTTGAAGCGGCGCAGCGCAACTTCGCGCAACGTATGACTGCTGTAGGTAGGGTTCAGCAGATATGAGAACAGCATCACATCGTCGCGAACGCCGGCCAGAGTCGCTTCGCGCCCGGTAAGCAGGCGGAGGGCAGACTTCGAGTCGTGTATCGTCTTGGGAATCGATGCATCGGCGAGCAGCGCGTCAATACTCTTCGAGAGCGCGTTGTCCATCAATCGCGTGCTCATTGCCGAGTTCTCTTCGACCGAAATGCCGATCTCAATCGGATCGCAGCCCTGCTGCCTGATGTTCAACAGCGGAAGCTCAGGTTCTTCTTCACCGCTCGCTTCGGTGCCGGCTGGAGGCGCAGTAGGCGCGCAGATCGCAAGTGCGACTCCGCCTTTCTTCGCATTCTTGAGCAGCTTCTGTAGCTGCTGCTCATTCTTGAGCTCGCCATATTCGACTGTGCTCGCGTCGGTCGTCCGAACGAAGTCTTTCAGCAGCGTGGTGAACTCCAGTTCGCTGAAAAGCACGCGGCAGGCTTCGTAATCCGGATCCTGTGCGCGCATAGTTTCGAGGTTCAGATGTACGGGAACGTTTGTATCGATCGTGACTAGCTCTTTGCTGCGCAGGACCACGTCGCGATTGTTGAGCAGCGACTCGCGATACGTTTTGCGTTCCACTTCATCAGCGTGATCGAGCGCGTTTTCGACAGAGCCAAAGCGCTTGATCAGCTCGACCGAACCTTTGTCGCCGATTCCCGGCGCGCCAGGGATGTTATCGATCGAATCGCCTCGGAGCGCCATCACATCGATCACCTGCTGCGGAGGCACTCCGAGAATTTCTTCCACTTTGGCGGCGTCGCAGATCAGGTTGTCCTTCGTCGGATTGAGCACGCAAATCTCGTTGCCGACGAGTTGAAGCATGTCCTTGTCGCTGGATACGACGTACACGGGATATCCGGCGGCGACAGCCTTGTGTGCCAGAGTGCCGATCACATCATCGGCTTCAAAGCCGGGCTGTTCCAGTATAGGAATGCGATACGCGTCGAGCGCCCGGCGGATGTAGGGCAATTGCTGCGCCAGGTCGTGCGGCATCTCCGTGCGATTTGCCTTGTAGCCGCCGTATGCGACTTCCTGGTACGTCTGCGTTTTGCTGTCGAAGCGCTTGACGGAAGAAATTGCTTTCGCCTGCTCGTCGCGAAACGTCGGTGCCGCAACGTCGAAGACTGCTGCCAGATACTGCGGGCTGAAGTCCGCGCGCAGCTTGTTGAGCATGTTCACAAATACAAACGTCGCCGCGGTCGGAATGCCGTTGCGCGTCGACATCGGGCGCTGTCGCTGCATGGCGTGATAGGCGCGGAAGATGAACGACATCGCGTCGATTAGGAAGATATGCGGCCGCGCTTCGGGTTGTGGCTTTGCAGACAAGGGCTACAAAAAGTTTAACAGCGGGTCCACTACGGAGACGCGGAGCGCACGGAGGAACAACCAGAGATGTCTGGTTCTACGCTCGACGGTAACGAAATTTGTCAATCCCGAGGCGTCGAATTCTGAATTCTAAAGTCGAAGCTGGCATCCCAAGTTTCTTTGCGGCTCCGGAGTCGCCGGCAATGCGACCGCCTGAAGCCCGCAGGGCAACCTCGATCGCATCACGTTCGTTTGCCCGCAACCGATCATCGATGTTTATTTCGGATTTAGCCGCAGGCAGCAGACAGGGATCAATTCGAAGCACTCCATCGCGCGACAGGATCACTGCGCGCTCAATGAGATTTTCCAGCTCGCGAACATTTCCCGGCCAGTTTGCGTTCTCCAGAATGTGCGAACTTGCGGAATCGATCTTCGAGATCTTTCGTCCGAAACGTTTGGCGTACTTGTCAGCGAAGTAGCCGATGAGCAGAGGAATGTCCTCGCTCCGTTCGCGCAATGCCGGAACGTGAATGGGAAACACATTCAGGCGATAGAACAGGTCGCTGCGGAATTTTCCCTCAGCAACTGCGTGCTCCAGACTCTGATTCGTCGCGGCGACGATACGCACGTCCACCTGCACAGTTTGCGTTCCACCCAGACGCTCAAACTCACGCTCCTGAAGAACACGCAGCAGCATCACCTGTGTCTCAGGAGGCATCTCTCCCACTTCGTCGAGAAAGAGCGTGCCCCCGTGGGCCTGCTCAAAACGTCCTTTGCGACGCTCGCCCGCTCCGGTAAATGCTCCGCGCTCGTGGCCGAACAACTCTGAGGCGAGGAGCGTCTCCGGAATCGCCGAGCAGTTCACCTTGATCAACGGCCCTTGCGCACGCGATGAGCGACGGTGAATCGCCCGCGCAACCAATTCCTTTCCCGTTCCGGTCTCGCCGGTGATGAGCACTGTGGCGTCGGTCTCGGCGACCTGCTCGATTGACTCCAGCACGCGCTTGATCGCCGGCGCATTGCCGATGATGTCTTCGGCCCAGGGCATCTGGCCAAGTGCAGAACGAAGTGCCGCATTCTCGGCTTCCAATCGTTCGCGCAGCTTGCGAATCTCTTCGTTCGCAATTGCATTGCTTACGGCGACAGCCAGTGCCCGGGAGACGTCGGTAAGAATCTTCAGCTCTTGTTCGCTGAACTCAACCGGTTCAGTGCGGGTAAATACGCCGACTCCAATGAACTTGCTGCGTACCAGTAGCGGCACAGAGCAGTACGCACGGACACCGCTGGCTGCCAATCCGAAGTCATGTTCAAACCAGGCATCCTTGGCCAGCACATCCGGGCAGGAGTAAGGCATCCCATTTTGGGCTTGGCACAGCATGTCGCTGTCGATCGGCACGAATGGTTTCGTGGGAATGTCTTTGCGCAGCGGACGGCTGGTGCGCTGGACGAAGTCGGCCATTGACTCTCCTTCCCGGTGGGGAACGCCGACGATGTGCATAGCATATAGATCGTGCTTGCCGTCGTGAAACGAGACCACGGCAAGCGCGTTGAATTGCACCGCAGGTAGCAGGACCTCAGTGATGGCCTCTAGGACTCCCTGTAAGTGTCTTTCGCTACTCACCAACTCCCACGCACGCAGAGCCAAGGCGTGGCGCTGAGCCAAATCGGGAATCGGACCGCGGAAGGTGATGGGAATCGACATCGCACACACTCTATCACGAGCTCGCAAGCCAGAGGGCATGGTTGTTAAATCACAAATGACCTCGCAAGTTATTGCGACGACAAGATGGAGATCGGCTCGATCGCTGAGCAGAATCAATGACATAACCATGTCCGGCTTTGGTCCTACGATTGCGATATGCGCTATATCATCGCAAATCCAGCTTTTCTGCTATGCGAAGAGAGATCCATGATGAAAATCGAATCTCGAAAGGGAACGTCTTTATTGTGTGCTGCGTATTTTTACAGAACGTGAGGAAATCTCTGGTTAGAATGCCAGTCTCTCAATCAAGCTCAGTCCAGAAGTATGGAGAGGACGCATGACGCTCGGCCGCTTTGCCACTAAAAATGCCTTTCGCAATCGCCGTCGCAGCATTATCACGGCGATCAGCATTAGCTTCTCTCTGCTGTTGCTCACGTTACTGATGAGCGTGTATCGCGGCTTCTACCTCGATCAAGGGCCGCCGGAGTCGGCGCTTCGGCTGGTTACGCGCCACAAGGTCTCGTTGGTCTTCTGGCTGCCCTCATACTACCGAGAGAAGATCCGAACCATTCCGGGCGTTGTACACGTGAGCCCGTGGAATTGGTTTGGCGGAACTTACAAGGACCAGAAGCCGGAGAACCAGTTCGCCCGGTTCGGCGTCGATCCAGACGAAATCTTCGACATTATCAAAGAGGACAAGGTCGCACCTGACCAGTTCGAGGCTTTCAAACACGATCGAGCCGGCGCTGCAGTCAATCGCCAGCTTGCAGACAAACACGGATGGAAGCTGGGCGACAAAGTCATCATTCAGGGCACGATTTATCCCATTAATTTGGAGCTGAACATTCGTGCCATCTACGACACCGACAACCCCTTCGACAGCCTGATGTTCAACATGGAGTACATCAATCAGGCGCTGCCGCGCGTTCAGGGTCGCACGGGGACGTTCTACACGCTAGTGGATTCGCCTCAGCATGTGACGAGCGTCTCGAAGGCCATTGACGCCATGTTCGAGAACTCACCGCAACCCACGAAAACCGAAACGGAGAAGGGATTCACTCTCAGCTTCGTCGCCCAACTTGGGAATGTGAAGCTATTCATCCTAAGCATCTGCGGAGCAGTCGTCTTTGCCATTCTGCTCGTCTCAGGGAACACGATGGCAATGACGATCCGGGAACGTACGCGAGAGGTTGCCGTGCTTAAGACTCTCGGATTCACGCGTGGAACGATCCTCTCGCTTTATGTGGGAGAGGCAGTCACCATTTCACTCTTCGGCGGATTCCTCGGCGCGAGTGCAGCAACACTCCTGATGATCGCGGCGTCGAAGCTGCCGAATGGCACTTTCTTTACCGGATTCAGAGTGAATACGCCGACTTACCTCGCTGCTCTGGCAGTCGCGGCCCTGGTAGGTTTTGTTAGCGCAGTATTTCCTTCATATCAGGCGTCGCGGCGGAACATTGTCGATGGACTGCGGCACATCGGATAGGAGACGATCATGGCGATTCCCATCACTTACAACATTCGCAATCTTCGTCTTCGGCTGGGCGCGACGATGATGACTGCGCTCGGTATTGCGCTCACGGTAGCCGTCGCTGTCTTCATCATGGCCTTGCTTGCCGGGCTCAAGAAGGCGTTCGTTAGCAGCGGCGATCCGCTGAATGTGTTGGTCATCCGAAAGGCGTCGCAGACCGAGTTGCAGAGCGGCGTCGATCGCGATGCGTATCAAACCATCAAGTATCTCCCCGGCATTGCGAAGGACAACTCCGGAGAGCCGCTGGCGTCGGGCGAGGTGGTCGTGGTCATCGTCATTCCGCGTAGGGACAATACCGGCGAGACAAACGTCACGGTTCGCGGAATGTCGCCCATTGGCTTCGAGCTCCGTCCGAATATCAAGCTCGTCGAAGGACGCTGGTTCAATACGGGACAGCGCGAGATTGTCGTGAGCAAGTCAATCCGCGATCGCTTTCGCAATGCTGCTATTGGCGACGAGCTCTTCTTTGGGAAAGGCAAGTGGAAAGTCGTCGGCGTGTTTGACGCCGGCGAAACAGCGGCCAGCTCGGAGATTTGGGCGGACGTGAACCAGATGGCGTCGGATTTTGATCGAAACGCGGCGTTTTCATCAGTGCTGGTACACGCTACCGACGCGGTTAGTGCGCAGGCGCTCAAGAATCGCATGAATGACGACCAACGCCTGGCGCTCGATGCTTACAAAGAGACAGACTACTACGCTGAGCAGACCAAATCGGGTGCGCCGATCCAGTTTGTCGGCACAGTAGTCGCCTTTGTCATGGCAATTGGCTCCTGCTTTGCAGCCATGAACACGATGTACGCGGCGGTCGCTTATCGGAGCCGTGAGATTGCGACCTTACGCATTCTCGGATTCTCGCGCCCAAGCATTATCACCTCGTTCGTCGTCGAATCGGTGCTGCTGGCTCTGCTTGGAGCAGCCGTCGGTTTGGTTTTGATGATGCCGTTCAACGGACTTACGACCGGAACGGGAAATGCGATGACGTTCAGCGAAACAGTTTTCAGCATTCGTATCACTTTGGGAGTGATGCTTGTCGCCGTCGCTTTCGCGGTCACGATGGGACTGTTCGGCGGCATCGCGCCTGCGTGGCATGCCTCGCGGCGAGAGATTCTGGCAGCTTTGAGAGATTGAAGAGCAGATTGAACACGGAGGACAGGAAGGTCACGAAGGAAGCAACAGGCAGGAGGCATTCGCTTACGAGACTGCCCGCACAAGCTTTGCGGGTCGATGATTTCGACTGAGAACCTTCGTTTCGTTCGTGTCCTCCGTGTTCAATGGCCTTTTTCTGAGTTCTGATTTATGGCACTTGAAACCAAATACGGCGATCTGCACAGTCTGCGGATCGACCGCTCGCAAAAAGAACCTGAAGACCCGAAGTGGTCCAAGCGGTTCATTCTCGGGGGAATAGCTGCCGTCGTGCTGCTTGGAATCGTGGCGATCGCCGTGCGGCTGTTCTCGGCATCGACACCCGAAGTACAGACTGTACGCGCGGCTACTATCACGTCCGCTTCAAGCGGCAACACCGTTTTGCAGGCTGCCGGATATATCGTCGCTCACCACACGATTAGCGTGAACTCGAAAGTGACAGGCCGTATTGCGTGGATTGGAGTCGAGAAAGGCGACAAGGTCAAAGCTGGTCAGGTCCTCGTGCGCCTGGAAGATCAGGAATTCCGCGCTCAAGTTGAGCAGGCGCGTGGCGCAGTGGAAATGGCGAAGGCCAGATTGGAACAGCTAGAGCATGGCTCGCGTCCCGAAGAGATCGAGCAGGCCAGCGCTAACCTGGACGAGGCACGCGCAACGCTTGCCGACGCGAAGGCAACGCTTGATCGCACGCGGCCGCTGGTAGCGCAAGGCGTCTTCTCGCGCCAGCAGCTCGACGATTCTCAGGCGAAGTACGATGCCGCGCTGCAGCACGAGCAATCGCTGGAGAAGGTTTACAAGCTATCGAAGATTGGCCCACGTCGGGAAGAGATCGAAAATGCCCGCGGCGCTCTCGAGCAAGCGAAAGGACAACTCGCCTATGCTGAGTCGCAACTCGACGCCACGCAGATTCGCGCTCCCGTTACGGGAACGATCCTGGAGCGTACCGCAGAAAAGGGTGAACTCGTTACAGCTCAGTTCGCGTCGGGAGCCGACACGGGTGGACCTCGCGGCTCGGTGGTTACGCTTGCCGATCTCACCGATTTGCAGGTTGAACTCGATATCAGCCAGAACGACTTTGCCAAGCTCGGGCCGACACAGAAAGCCGTGCTCTCAACCGATGCCTATCCCGACCGGGAGTACAAAGGCGTGATTAACGAGATCGCGCCCATGGCGAATCGGCAGAAGGCGACGGTGCAGGTGAAGGTCAAGATCTTGAATCCTGATGATTATCTGCGTCCGGAAGAGAACGCCAACGTTCGGTTTTTGTCCGATGAAAAGCCGGGCACAAAGCAGATGGTCTCAGCGGGCGCCGTGGTTCCGGGGAGTGCCTTGCGAGATGCCGGCGGGAAACGTGTTGTCCTAATCGCCTTCAATGGTCGTGCGGTGCAGCGCGAAGTAAAGTTGATCGCGCAACGAAGTGACGGCGATCTAGTTGAAGGCCTGACGGGAGGCGAAGACGTAATCGTCAATGCTCCCGCTGATTTGAAAGATGGGGACAAGATACGCATTAAGCAGTGAATTGACGACTTTTGAGCCGTTGACGACTGTGGTGATCGAAGAATCTGGATTTAAGGAAAGGTCATTGATCATGCCTCAAGCAGTGGAAATGAAAAGCGCGCCGGTGGCGACCAAGCTGGTGCAAGCCAATCACGTTAGCAAAGTCTTCACGCGAGACAGCTTTGAAGTGAAGGCGCTGGACGACGTCTCCATCGAGATCGCGGAAAAAGAGTTTATGGCGCTTATGGGGCCGTCAGGTTCAGGCAAGACCACGCTGCTGAACATGATCGCCGCCATCGATCGTCCCACTTCGGGAGAGCTGCTCGTCCAGGGCGACAACGTCTTCCGCTACAGCGATAAAAAAATCGCCGAGTGGCGGAATCGGCACATCGGTTACATTTTCCAAACCTTTAACCTGATTCCTGTGCTCACTGCATTTGAGAACGTCGAGCTGCCGCTGTTGCTCACGAAGCTGAACAAGAACGAACGCCGTGACCATGTGATGACCGCGCTCACTCTAGTCGGCTTGGGTGACCGTGTTCATCATCTGCCGAAACAGCTCTCCGGTGGACAAGAGCAGCGCGTAGCGATTGCGCGAGCGATCGTCACTGATCCCACACTGCTACTGGCGGACGAGCCGACCGGCGACCTCGATAGTCACTCAGCCGCCGAGGTGCTCGAAATCATGAAGCGGTTGAACGAGGAATTCGGAAAAACAATCGTGATGGTTACGCATGATCCCAATGCAGCGGCGTACGCGCATACTACTCGGCACTTGGAAAAAGGTATGCTGCTTCCGGCCTAGGAGGCATGCTCAGTACTTCCAGGTACAGGTAGCGGAGTCTTTAAATTTCCAGGCGCCGTTTTCCTTCTTTGCGGATACGGCGCGGCCCGAGCCACACTGAGGGCCACACAGATCGTTTACCGCAAACAGCGCCTGTGTTCCGTTTTGATCAAAGGCGATGCGTGAGAAGGAGATAACGTGCAGGCCTTCTGCAGCGCTGGGGAACTTCCTGACATCGAGAACCTGATGCGGCCAAGGGAGCTGGAAGCTCTTTGGTGAGATATCAAGGGCATAGTCCACACTGCCCAGATTGTGCAGTTCGCGCATCAGCGTGTTCGGAACATCATCGGTCTTGTGCAGAGCTTTGCCACAGCCTTCCTCCCGAAGCGGATCGAAGGCAAACGTCTGATCATCAAGGTACAGGTGTTCAGGAGCTTTCGCGGCAAAGTACTGCTTTAGCCATTCACGGTATAGATCCATCTCTCGCGCGCTGATTTCGTTGGGAATCTTCGGTGTGCAGGAGAGCGTGGCAATGCACGCAGCCAGAATTAACGCACTGAGCAGACGTCTCGAAACACTGCCGGTTGATCTCATTTCCTTTTCGATTGAACCTCTACTTTATACCGCGACGGGAGGAGCGATTGGAGTGATGACAATTGTTCTCACGCCGCTTCAGGAGGTTCCTCTTTGGTACCTACACGCGATTTCCGGAATTGAACGTGCACGAGCAACAGCGCGAGCACTAGCGTCAACCCAGCGAAGACCCACAACAGATGTTTTGCCACAACCGCCGATACCAAGCTCACAATTCCGGGTCCGAACTTCACCACCAGGAATCCCAAAACGAGAAATCTGATCACGCGTCCGAAGAAAATGGACAGAAGAAACAAGTACGGACGCATCTCGAATACGCCGGCTGCGAGTAGAAATAATTTGAACGGCGTGGGAGGAGGTAACATCGCCGGAACCATCATGGCGAAGAACTCCTGCTGCTCGAAGCGATCCCGCATGCGCTCGAAGCGTCGGCGATCGATCTGATTCAGCAGCAGCAGCTCGCCTCCGGCGCGGCCGATGCCATACGGCAGGAGACAGCCGATCGCGGAACCCGCGGCTGCCGCGAGAACATAGAACCAAATCTTCAGTGGATGGCCATAGACGTATCCGGCGAAAGCCAGATCAACAGGAATGGCAAACGCCGCTGCATCCAGAATGGCTGCGATCAGGAGTCCCCAAGCTCCGAGTGGCTGCAGAACCGCCCACACAAAGTGTGAATAGCGGGAGAGGATGTGCTTGATGGTATTCAAAGGGACGGGTTCCTATTGTAAGCGGTCACGCTCGCAGCGATTCAGAACGCAAGTCTTAGGCCGGGCTTCGCTTGAGCGAATCGCAATCTCACAAACATCGAAGAAGCTCGGAGATTGCCTTCGGCCATCTCCGAACCACCGCCTATCCCCACTCCGATCAGCAGCGGTTCGGTTACTGCGCCGCGGAGTGCTCGGTCTTTCCTGCGAGGAGATCGAGCGCATGAGCCACGAGCGGCAACACGGCTTTCAGTGACTGCTCCGCTCCGGAGGGACTGCCAGGTAAGTTCAAGATAAGGGACTTGCCCAAAGTGGCACATACGCCACGCGACAGGGCAGCAAAAGGCGTGTACTTGATTCCTTCTGCCCGCATTAATTCCGCGACTCCATCCAGCACGCGTTCGCAGACTGCGCGCGTAGCCTCGGGCGTGACATCGCGAGACGCAATGCCCGTCCCACCGGTCGTCACCACGAAACGCGCTTCAGCAGAAAGTTCGCGCAAGGCCGATGTGATCGACTCAACCTCGTCCGGAACGACTTCGCTGCGTTGCACTTCGAAACCCGCCGCGATTAGCGCGGTTTTGAGGCGTGGACCAGATGCGTCCTGCCGATGGCCCTGGTAGCAGGAATCGCTAACTATCAGGATGGCGGCGGTTGGCTTCACGCGTCGAGCACGTTCTCTTCGGCACCGCGATTGGCTTCGTCGAGCAGGCGCAAACCTTCCATTAGCAGACCCTGAGTCGAACGCGTGGTGCTTTGCTCGTTGCTGCTGCCGGAGAAGTCAATCTCGAACTGGCCCTCAGTCCAAGTAAGGACTTTGAAGACAGCATCATCTCCTCGCAGCTTGCCATAGATCGCATGATTGATTTGCCCATCGATGAAATACAGATCGCAACGTTCACTCTTATTGGTGAGAGATAAGCGACAGTTCTTGTGACCGAGCTCCAGTGATTGGAACAAATCCATCGTATTCATTTGTTGCAGATTGCCGCGGACTACTGATTCGCCCGGAGCAGCGCGCGCCATCTTCTCGAGCGAGATTTTGTCGACGACGCGCTTGAACCGCGCCGAAACTTCTTTCACGAGGAACGGTTTCTCGATTAGGTCTTCAAGCTGATCCTGCATGGAGCGGAGTTGCTCGTTGATTTCACTGCGTGTGCCGATCAGGATCGCAGGGAGCCTGGCCGTCTGCGGCCGCGTGCGTACTTTTTCGATCAGTTGTTTGCCGTTGAGACCCGGCATATGGAAGTCGGAAATCACGAGATCTGGCGCTTCTTCCACGATGCGCAGCAAGGCTTCAGCAGAATTCGAGAATGCCTCTACGGCAGCGTGCGGTGATACCGCCTGCCGCAGCAGTCCAACGATCATCGGATTGTCGTCCACTACCAGGACGCGGATGTTGGAAACCATTCTCGCTTATCGGTCTTTCGCCTTGCTTTGCGGGCGGGAGTAATCGCCGGTTTTCCCGCCGGACTTCCGTTCGAGCTGGACTTGCTCGATAGTAATGCTTTTGTCCAGTGCCTTGCACATGTCGTACACCGTGAGCGCGGCAACGCTGGCCGCTACTAGCGCTTCCATTTCGACTCCGGTGTTTGCCGTTGTATTCACCTTCGAGAGAACTGCAACTCCATTGTCTCGCAGAGTACAGTTCACATCGACATGGCTGAGCGGCAGGGGGTGACACATTGGGATTAGCTCCGAAGTGCGCTTCGCCGCCATGATGCCTGCCAGCCGAGCAACTTCGAGTGGATCGCCCTTCGGATTCTCAGGAAGCGCGGCCAGGACTTCGGCTGACATGCGCACAAACGCCGAAGCTTCGGCTTCGCGGTGGGTTGCGGTCTTGTTAGAGACATCGACCATGCGTGCGCGTCCGGCAGCGTCGTAATGAGAAAGTTTGCGTGGCATCAGTTTCCGATAGGAAGGACCGTTATCCATTCTCCCGAGTTGAAACTCTCGCGGTCGGGTGGGATCACGAGCAAGCAGTCCGCGCGCGCAAATGCGGCAATGTCGCCCGATCCCTGCCAGCTCAACAGCTCGACTTGAGGATCATTCCACGATCCAAAAATCTTGCCCGGCAGAAAGCGGGTTAGTCCCGTTTTGGTCTTAATGTCTTTTGCAAGGCGCATTTTTCTGCCCTGAGCCACTGGTTCAGAAGCTCCAGTCAACGCGCGTAACATGATGGTAGCGAACAATTGGAACGTGACCATTGTAGAAATCGGGTTCCCGGGCAGTCCGAAAAAGTAGGTCCAGCGCTCGCGATTTGAACGCGCGTGCGCGCGTCCGAATACTAACGGCTTGCCCGGCTGAATCTGAACTCCGGTAAACAGAAATTCGGCGCCAAACTCAGCGAGCGCATCCTCCACGAGATCATATTCGCCGGCGGAGACCCCGCCGCTGAGCAGCAGCAGATCGTTTTGAAGTCCCTGAGCAATCAGCTCTCGCAATCGCGCTGGTTCATCGGGAGCAATTGGAAGCTGTATTGGTTCTCCACCGGCAGCGATTACCTGCGCCGCCAGCGAGAAGCCGTTCGAGTTGCGAATCTGGTTTGGCGCCGGTTTGGCATCGATCGGGACTAATTCATCTCCGGTAGACAAGATCGCAACTCGCGGTCGCACGTAAACGGTGACTTCCGATTTTCCAAGCGATGCAGCCAGCGCAATCTGGGGATGCGAAATTATGGTTCCCCTATCTGCGAGTCTGTCTCCCAGCTGTGCCTCGCTACCACGTGCGACGACATTTTCGCCCGGTGTCACCGAGCGAAGCACACGAACACGCCGGCCAACCTGCTCGGTGTACTCGATCATGACAACGGCATCGGCGCCTTCCGGCACAGGCGCTCCCGTCATGATCGAGATGGCTTCGACCCTTTGTAACCGGCTGAACCCCGAGGGGACCTCCCCTCCCGCGCGGATCTGTCCTGTAACGGCTAGCTCAGCCGGTATGCGCTGAAGGTCGGCACTGCGTACCGCGTAGCCGTCGCGCGTGGCTCGTGAGAATGGCGGAAAGTCGCGGTCAGCGATGATCTCCTCTGCGAGGACTCGTCCGAGAGAATCCAAGGTCGGAACCTGCTCGAACTTTCTTGTTTGAGAGGAACGCACACCATCTGCATGCGACGCAACGATTTCACGCGCGCCTTCGAAGCTAAGGACTCGCTCAGTTCGGGATTGCGGTTGTGCTGCCAAAATACATCAAAAAAGGCGGCCACCGTGGCCGCCTTTGCGTGATTCAGATTTGATTATTTCTTCTTCCCATATTGGGTCTGGACTTTTGCGCCCAGCGTATCCAGCATCTGCTTTGCGCCTTCCGCATAGGGACCGTTCGGCTGCAACTCGAGATACTTGTTGAAGTCGTCCACTGTCCCTGGAGGTGCAACCATCTTGCCGGATTTGTCTACGGTAGCTTTCTGTAGCGAGTTGATCGCGCGCTGGTAGTACGAGTCGGCGTGGTTAGGATCGGCCTGAATGGACTTGGTGAATGCCGCGTTCGCGTCATCGGTTTTGCCCGCGTTCGTCAATACTGCACCCTCGTTATAGTAAGCCTGAGATGCATGCGTTGGGTCCTGCTCGACTTCCTTGTTGTAGGCATCTACAGCCTCGGGAATCTTTCCCGATTTGGCATACGCCTGGCCGAGGTTGTCATAATAAGAAGCCAGCATGGTTTTGGTGTTCGCAGCCGGCGTTCCGGTAGAAGCTAGCTGAACGGCTTTGTTCAACGCGTCGACCGCTTCGGGATATTTCTTGTCATTCAGATACGCGGCGCCAAGTACTCCATACACCTGATGATGCTGACCATTATCAGCCTGCTCGGCCTGCTGCATGACAGTGACGGCCTGATCGTAGTTCTTAGCCTGCATGTCGGCCTGTGCTTCTTTGAGCAGGTTGTTGAGATTGCCGATCTTGGCATTCTCTTTCTGGATCTCGGCGTTCTTCTTGTTGATCTCCTCGATCTGCTTCTTCTGCTCTTCGGTCAGCTTCGGCTGTTGTTGCTGCATCCCTGGCTGCGGCGGAGGTGGGGCGGCTTGTCCAGGCTGCGCGGGAGTGAGGTCGATGTCGAGCTGGTTGACGTCCTGATTCAACGTGGCCTGAAATTGCGTGGTGTATAGGACCTTGTTGTCCTTGCTCACGGTGACGTCGAATTTGCCGGGCGTGATTCCGATGCTGAAGAACTTGCCACTTTTGTCCGTTTTCAGCGGATACTTGCGGCCAGTGTCTTTATCTTTGAGGAGAACCTGGGCACCAGCCACTGGGCCGCTTGGATCTTTAACGACACCTTGAACAGTGGTTGTTTGCGCTAACGCGGCAACTGCACTTGCCATCAAGAACAGCAGAGCCACAGCTCCTGCTCTGAATTTCATACATTCCTCCGATAATCAGCAATGAGTCAGTCTTGGACACACTGCTGCTTTGCCAGCCATGCCCTGCCCACCATACCTATGGGCAGCAACTCTCGGCGCTGACATTCAAACTCGCAGTAAATACAAGGTAAATCCAAGCTCGTACTTACTTCAAGCTGACGGGAACCGCAACCCCCTCGCGGCAGTTCACCGATTCGCCACTCTCATACGTGTAGTTTGCACGGCCGCTCGCGCAAGCATGGGAATGTTGAGACAAGCAATTGCCGCTGTACGCAAAGACGACGGCAGATTCTGCAGCATTCTCAATCGCGCGGCAGCGTTGAGAGCTGGTTGGACTAGAGCGCGATATGCGTGGTCGTACTCCAATACAGCGTCTTGGAGCGTGCAGTCACCGCAAAGGAAAGAGCCAAGTGCTTCGGCCGCCATGTGTCCACTGTGCAAAGCGATGGAAATTCCGTCACCGGCAAAGGGATCCAGGAACTTCGCTGCATCGCCTGCGAAGAGCATTCCGTCTTCTGACGTTCTGGGAGAACGAAAGATCAGCGGCGCCGTAGTCACAGGATTGCCGACAGGCGTCCAGCTTCGAGAGCGTTCTCTAAGACCGCGATTCAAATTGAAAACCGAGCCGAGATTCTTAGCGAGGGTGGGCTTCACCATTGCCGCTGCATTTATGACCCTGTCGCCGAGTGGCTGCACGCCACAATAACCTCCATCGAAAAAATAGAGGTCACAGTATTGCGGTGGGTGTGACCCGGTGAAATGTCCTTTGAGTCCGATCCATTGTTCAGCGGCAAGCCGCGTGTCAGTGGTCAGATTTGACCAGCGCCCAGTCGCATTGACAACCGCACGCGCGGATAATTCCACCGAGTCCAGACGAATGACGAATTCATTTTCGGATCGTGCGACGGCCTTTACACGACTCCGGTCTCGAACTTCACAACCTGCTGAAGCTGCCGAGCTCCAGAGCGCAAGATCTAAATCGTAGCGCGAAATGCTGGCGGCTGCAGGAGCGATAGGCAACTCCGCTTGCGCATGTGCGACAAAGACGCGCACTTTATCGATGCGCGGAACGTTAGCGAACAGGAAAGGATCTCCCACCAGATCGGCGAGGAGCGCCAAAGCCTCGCCGGAGACGAATTCACCGCAGACTTTATGCCGGGGGAAGCTGCCGGCTTCGAGTACTAGTACGTCGAATCCCAGCCGCTTTGCCGTGATCGCCGCCGAGGTTCCTGCTGGCCCTCCGCCGATCACCACCAGATCGAAGCAGCGCCTCATCGTGACCCCTTCCACAAAATCAAGCCGAAGCGTTGAAAGTAGTGACGCTGAATAAAGAAGGAAGTTGCTTTCGATCGCTTAAGCAAAGCCCGTATTTCAGCGATGGTGTAAGCACGACGAATCGAAACCGGAGCATCGTGTTGTGTAAGACGGCTGTGATACGTGAGTTTCCCAATATGGGCAGCGATCCAGTGGAATCGATTTCGTCGCAGGTCGCTGGCAATAACCGCTATTCGAGCAACTCGCAATGCCTCATCAAAGAAACGCAGGATTTGATCGGATTCCAGGTGATGCAGGAAGAGATTGCACGAAACGACGTCGAAGCTACTGGGCTGAAAGGGCAAAGCCAGAGCGTCGCCGGCAACTCGGCGGAATCTTCTGCGAGTGCCATTCATGTGCGTGACAGCACGATCGAGAATGGTTGCGCGAACCCGCATTGCCCCATTCAGCCGTTGCGAGACGTGCTCGACCACATCGCCTGCACCGCCGGCGACATCGAGCAGGGTTAAGGAATCGCTGCCGTGATTTTGAGCGACCACCTCTAATAGCTTGCGAATACTGGAAAAGCCTCCGAACTTCTCGTTAATGTTGCGCAGATCGAGCAGGCTGTCGCGAATTTCTGCCGGAGTTCCCAGATCCTCGTCGAGCAACTCGGGAATGACGACGCGTTTCATTGCGGGCTAGACGCTCTCTAGCTCTTCTTCGAGTAGCTGTTTGTTGTAGAGATCGGCGTAGTACCCGTCGCGAGCTAAAAGTTGGTCGTGAGTGCCGAGTTCGACAATCGATCCGCCATGCAGTACGGCAATTTGATCGGCAGCCCGCACGGTTGAAACGCGGTGGGAAATAAAAATCGTGGTACGCCCGCGCATGATTTCGCGCAGGTGCGTGAGAATGCGCTCTTCTGTGTAGGTATCAACGCTGGAAAGCGCGTCATCGAGGATCAGAATCCGCGGGTTGCGAATGATTGCCCGAGCGATTGCGGTGCGCTGCTTTTGTCCACCAGACAGCGTAAGTCCCCGCTCGCCAACAATCGTCGCGTACTTCTGGGGGAATCCTTCGATCTCTTGTGCCAGGCTTGCGCCTTCGGCGGCGCGTTCGACCTCGCTATCCGTGGCGTTCTCCACGCCAAACGCGATATTTTCCCGAATGGTAGCGCTGAACAGAAAGGTCTCCTGCGGTACGAAGCCAATATTCCGGCGGAGCGTATCAAGAGGAAACTCGTCGATGTTACGGCCATCGAGCAGCAGCGATCCTCGAGGGGCGTCGTAAATACGTGGAATAAGGCTGACGAGGGTACTCTTCCCCGATCCGGTCGGGCCAACAATTGCCAGGCTCGTTCCTGCGGGAATACGTAGATCGATGTTTTTAAGAACCTTGCCGCCAGTTGGATAAGAAAAGCTCAAATCGCGAATTTCGAGGTCACCAGAAATGGTCGCAATGTGTTTCAAATCGGGAGCGACAGCGGCATCGGTAATCGTCGGCTGTTCGGAGAAGATTTCGTTGATGCGCCCCAACGAAGCCGTACCGCGCTGGAAAAGGTTGATCACCCAGCCGAGGGCAATCACCGGCCATGTAAGCTGCACCATGTAGGTGTTGTAGGCGACGAATTCCCCGACGTTCATCCGACCGAGCAACACTTCGCGTCCACCGAGCCATAGCACGAGAATGATTGCCAGCCCAAGCAGCGTCTCCAGCGTCGGCCAGAGCATCCCGATCAGGCGCACAAGTTTCAGACTGCGCAAAATATATTCGCGATTGGCCTTCTCGAATAGCTCGATTTCAGATTCTTCCTGGACATAAGCCCGCACGAGCCGCGCTCCAGAGAAATTCTCCTGTGCGCGTGCAGAGATATCCGAGAAGGTCGCCTGAATTCGTTCGAAGCGCTCGTGAATTCGACGTCCGAAGTACTGGACGAGAATGCTCGCTGCCGGGAGCGGCAGGAACGCGAACAAGGTCAGACGCGGGCTAATCTTCAGCATGAACGCCAGCGCCCCCGCGGTGAAAACGATCGTGTTCGCCGTATACATGATCGCTGGTCCGAGGAGCATACGCACTGCGTTCAGGTCGTTAGTCGCCCGCGCCATGATGTCGCCTACACGCGTGCGCTGGTAGTAGGAGTAAGACAGCGATTCGAGATGCTTGAAGAGATCGTTGCGGAGATCGAACTCAATCTCGCGCGAGATGCCGATCAGAATCCACCGCATCAGGAACTGGAAAATCCCCTTGCTTAGCGCAATAACGATGAGCGCGAGCGAGTACGTGACGATTTTGTGGCGCGTGACTCCGCGATTCAGATCATTAATTGCCCTGCCGATGACTTGAGGAAAGAAAATCCAAATCGCATTGTTGAGCAACAGCGCCAGACCGCCCCAGAAGAACTTAACGCGATAGCGGTAGAGATACGGCTTGAGGGGATCGAGTCTCTTGAACATGCACTTCTAGGGGAGAGTCAGTACCGCGTCCGCCTACAGCGGACGGTACTGACTCTCCAATATCCATCTTACGTCGGGACTTTAAGCATGAAATACCCGCCGGCGAGGGCGAAGATCACATCTGGGGACCAGGCGGCGAGAGCTGCCGGCAACTGGTTCACGTTGCCCATTGCTTCGAACAGACCACTCGTGATCCAGTACACAACCGCGATGCCGATCGCGGTGGCCACGCCACGCAGAGCGCCTTGTCGTCCCGCCGAGAGAGCAAAGGGAATCGCCAAAATCGACATCACCAGCGTGATCAGGGGGAACGACAGCTTCTTATAGAGCTGCACCTTCAACCGTACGACCTCAAAGCCGCCTTGCTCCAGTTCGCGGATGTAGGACTTCAACTCGTCGAAGTTCATCTCTGAGTATTGCTTTACTTCTTTTTTGAAGTAGTTGGGCGGCTCATCGATGTCGGAGAAGGTCGTCACATCGAAAGTCCGATAATCTTTTACGCCAACGGTTGGATCGAGTGTTCGCACCCAACCGCGCTCGAAGATCCATTTCCGCAGCGAATCATTCCAGAAGACGCGTGTGGCAAATGTTCGCTCCATGAGCGCGAACGCTTTAGGATCAAGATCAAACACGGACAAATTCGCGAACTGATTGCGCTCGCTGTCGAAGAACTCGTAGTAGTAGATCTCGTGATGCTGGCCGAAGATCCACTTGTGCTGAGGATTCAAATACGTTTGCGCCGGCTTACCTTTGATCTCGTTGCGTAGCGCGTCCTGCCGCTTGTTCGCATGAGGCAGATAGAACTGATCGAACAGGAACAGAGCCGCCGAGAGCATCCCCGCCAGCACGAGGACAGGCACGACCAGGCGGTAAAGACTGATGCCGGTCGCCTTCATCGCCGTCAACTCATTCGATTTCTGCAGCAGCCCAAACGTGACCAGCACCGCGATGAGCACGCTGAGCGGCGTCATTAGATACAGCATCGACGGAATCACGTTGACGAGATATTCGCCAACTGTAATCAGCGCGATGCGATTGCGCACGATATCACCCAGCAGCTCGAAGAAACTGAAGACCAGCGTGAGCACAACGAACGTAGCCAGCACCAGCCCGAGATATTCCAGAAATTGGCGAAGCACGTAATCGTCGAGAATGAGTGGAAAGCGCGACCCTCCTTTACGCAGCAGCGAAGTGCTCTCGGCGGTCTGAGCCTTCGGTCCACCCCACCAGAACCTCTGCACGAAATCCTTCCAGACAGCGCGGAACGAGATCACGTCGAGGCTGGACCGCTGCACCCGGAGTAGCAGAATCAGACCTGCGAGCGCGAACGCGATATCAGCGCCCCATACGCCCAGCGGAGGAGAGACCTTCCCCTGACGCGCGAACGCGATCCCAGCACTCAGCGCAAAGTAGTAAAGGAAGACCAACAGAATCGTCAGGATGAATCCGGTGGACTTGCCGCCCTTCTTCGACGAGAGCCCAAGCGGAATTCCTACCAGCATCAGCACCAGACATGACACCGCCAGCGCAAACCTGCGGTGAAATTCGATCCAGTACCATCGTGATTTAGCGCGATCGCTGTGCTCGGCGCGCCACAGAAGTTCGCTCGTTGTAAGTTCGGCCGCAGGCACCAGATCGCGAGATGGCGGTGGCACAGCCGGAGGTAGCGCGATGGGAAGGTCCGTCTGATCGAAGGTAGAAATCGTGTACTGGACAGGATTATTCGGGTCGGTCTCTTGCTGGCTGCCGTTTTCGAGATGCATCTGCAGCGTGTCATTTTTTGTAACCACCGTCGCGCGTTGAGCGAGAGTGATCTTCGGCGCCGCAGGATTCGAAATGTCCGCAAGGAAGACATTCCGCCATAGCGCAGCACCCGACGCCGGCTCCACGTCCTGCACGTAAAGCACGTAGCCCTTCAGATCTTCGTAAAACACCCGCGGCTGAATCTCGAAGGAAATCTGCGAGCTCTTGAGCGAATTCTGCAAATTCGACAGCGCCGCCGCCGAGCGCGGAGCAACGACCACGTTATTCAGCAAGGCGATTCCGAGTGCACCAGCGGCAAAGATGCTGATGATGGCGACGAACCGCCACGCGCCAATGCCGCTCGCACGCAATGCTGTGACTTCGCTGTCCGCAGCCATTCGCGATAGCCCGATCAGGATTCCGACGAGCACTCCCATGGGCAGCGTAAATGTCAGGGCAGTTGGAACTGTAAGAAAGAAGATCTCGGCAACGCTCGGAATCGGCGCGCTATTGCGGACCACCAACTCGAGAATCCGGCTCACGTCGCGCATGAAGATCACAAACGTGAACAGCGCCGCGCCGAGCACGCCATGCGAGAACACTTCCCACAGAACGTAACGAGTCAGAATCCGCATATTTGCTGCGTTAGTCTCAGTCTAGAGCATCTCGAAAGAATTGGGAGTGGGCATTGAGTCCGCGGTGGAAATATTCGGTCAGACTCCTTCGCGACGAGCCGCTCGCAAAAGCAGCGCCAGACTACGCAACCGCTGATTCCCGAGATGTCCCAACTGGCCACGATGCACCTCCACCACCGGCTTATCGAGGCTTGCAAGGACGTCCAGTCCATCTCGGGTAATCCGCCCGACGACCGTCCGACGGTCCTGCGGATCGCGCCTGCGCGTAATCAATCCACATTTTTCAAGCCGATTCAGCAGACGAGTCACATCGGGATCGCGCGTAATCATGCGATTGGCGATCTCTCCGCACGGCAGGCCATCAGGAGAGCCACGCAGGATTCGCAACACGTTATATTGCGTGGCAGAGAGATCCTCGTTCTTCAGCACCTGAGCCACGCCGCGCGAGAGCCGGTCCGTCGTCCGCAGCAACTCGAGATAGACCATTTCCTCATAACACTTCTGTAGCTTCTTAGAACCCTGTGCTTTGCTCACAGCTCTCCGCTAGCAGCGAATCTCCCAAATTGAAGAAGACCGTCAACGCTTCCCAAATCCACAATTCTGAACAGCAACGAGCAGGGTAACTGCCGTCACGAATGTGACTCTAGGGCTCGCCGGTCCACAGCGACGTCCATTCAGTCCACGATATCCAGCCCTGGAAGTTTGTATGGGAGTGAAAATCAGATGGCGGAGGGAGAGGGATTCGAACCCCCGATACCCTTTCGGGTATAGCGGTTTTCAAGACCGCCTGTTTCAACCGCTCACACATCCCTCC
>CAYNPS010000031.1:29021-35828 GCA_964399125.1 uncultured Terriglobales bacterium | reverse complement strand
ATCTTCTCGCAGAGCACGCTGCCCATCGATGAAGACATCCTTGACCGGCTCTTTGGGGATGAAGTCAGAGCGGGTGTGATCAAAGATCCGCTCGACATTAGCGATGTGTGGAAGAATGCGTACTCAGCCAGCACCAACCACAAGATCTGGGCGGCGAAGTTTACCGCTCGGCATCCCAATCTGGTTGCGCTGGAGATTTCCAATTTCAAGTGCGGCCACGATGCGCCGATCTACACTGTGATCGAGGACATCATCGAGAACTCGGGAACGCCGTATTTCGCGTTCAAGGATCTCGACGAGAACAAGCCAACAGGATCAATCAAGATTCGTGTGGAGACAATCGATTATTTCCTGCGGCGTTATCGTGAGGATTTGGTCAAGAAGCGCGAGGCGATAAACAACATCGACGCACAGCTCGCCGAATACGAGCGCAAGTTGCGCGAAGAGTTGATGGGCCAGCAGTACACGCAATCCACGCAGCAATACGAGGGCGTGGGAGCGGATTAGAAAGAGGCCAACGTGGAACCGGCCGCCCTCGGCCGGGTGTTTGCATTTCGTGATTTCGCGATTTCGTGATTTCGTGATTTTAAAAATCACGGGTTTCGCAACATCCACGAGATTCCGATCATTAAGAGTGCCGCCCCTACGGGGCTCGGTCTTGTCTCACTCCTTACCCAGCACTCACGTGCTGGGCTATCCATATGTCGCGCCTACGGCGCTTTGGGCTTCGCTTCGCTCGCGCGGCGGGAATCTCGATTATCGATAATCCTGTAGCCGCTCGACTTATACTGGTCGTCACGCCGATTCATTGCCTAATTCAATTCAGCTCTGTCTTGATTGCGGATTATTCGGCTCTGCCTGGTTATTGCGATCAGCGTGGTCTCTTTGGTAACGAAACGAAGGTTCATCGTACCGTCAGAATGCGGGTGGGCTGTAGTAGATTCCACGCATGGATACGAGTACGCTAACCGTCGTTCCCGAAACGACTTTCAATCGCAAATCGCAGGCAGCGTGCCCAAGTGCCAAATTGGCATTCGCCTGTGCTGTAGCGCTCATTTGTTTCTGCGCTTCTGTTCCAGCGGCGTTTGCCCAGTATGGGCTTACCTGCGCGTCTGAGGACGGCCATCGCCATTACTGTGCTGCCGACACCCGCGGCGGAGTGACCATGCAGCGCCAGCGCAGCAAATCGGCATGCGTTCAGGGTTCAAGCTGGGGGTTCGATCAGCAGGGGGTGTGGGTTGACCACGGCTGCCGCGCCGATTTCATCGTGAATACGCGGCAGATGGATGGTCCTGGAGACAATGATCGCGATCACTTCCACGGCCACGATGCGGATCACGATCGGGATGCTGATCGAGATCATGACCGTGACTACGATCATGACCGTGACTACGATCATGACCGCGACAACGATCGAGACCGCGACAACGATCGAGACCGCGACTATGATCGCGATCGAGACCACCATGATCGCGATTGGGATCGCGACCGACGTCCAGCAGAAACTCTGCAACTAACCTGCGCTTCCGAAGATGGTCGCCGGCATTATTGCCAGAGCGACATTCAGGGAACTGCGACTCTCCTTCGTCAGCGCAGCGGTTCACCGTGCCGGCAGGGATATAGCTGGGGGAACGATCGCAACGGCATTTGGGTCGATCATGGCTGCCGTGCCGATTTTGAACTCAAGGGACGTCGCACCGCTTTCGTCGGCAATCCGGGATATGTTGGAAGTCTGAGGTGCTCTTCCGATCTCGGCACTCGTCAATACTGCGAAGTCGATACTCGCGGCCGTGTTCGCATCGCTCGCCAGATCAGCGAGTCGGCCTGCAGGCTTGGATATAGCTGGGGCTACGATACTAATGGCGTGTGGGTCGATCATGGCTGCCGCGCCGAGTTCCAGATCGGGAACTAACACGTCTTCGATGAGGCCGATATTGGGCTCGAACAGCCGAATCAGCGTAAAAGAGCCCTGCTTATAGCAGGACTTCCAATACCGCATCTGCGGGCTGAAGCCTGCCGATGCGGATTTTTGGGGTGTTTGGAGATGCAATACCCCACGAAGCGTCCTTCTACGAACCTGCAAGGTTAGGGGCCGGTAATTCCGCATGAAGGTCTGGATGCTTCAAATGGAAGCCTGTTGCATCCTGATAGGCCTTCGCAAACGCCAAGAGCTTGGCCTCGCCATAGAGCTGACCGAGGAATGTCAGGCTCACCGGAGTTCCCGGACCGCCGATTCCGTCATCATCTCCGTTATCTTTGCGCGGAGGCTTGGGGGCATCGGGTCCGCGGAATCCATTGGGCAGGATCACGGCTGGATGTCCCGTCAGATTCGTGGCGACGAGCTGCTCGCTGTTGGTGGGCGCCACAATCACATCGAGGTTCTCGAACAGCTTTCTCCACAGCTCCATCGCTTCCATGCGGGCACGATTCGCCTGAATGTACTCGACCGCCGGCGTCAGCCGCGCGACGCGAAACGCGTTCGGCCAGTCATCAGGAGATTGCTCGGTAAGCAGCTTGTCGCGGCCAGAACGAGTGAGATCGTCGAAGGCGGCCGCCGCTTCTGCGGTGAGGAGCGGAGTCATGGCTCCATACGGAAATTTTGGAATTTCAACCGCGATGAGCTTTACTCCCATTTCCTTCAGCTTGGCCAGAGTAGCGTCATTGAAGCGTTGATCGTATTTGCGCCGCTCCTGCGCTTGCTCGCGCTGGCGGCGGCTTTCCTCGCGCTTCTTCATCTCTTCGGGCGACGCAGTGGTCTGTTCCGTCGGCGCTTGTGGTTCGCTCGGTGGCTTGAGTTCGAACTCTTCCTTGAAATATCCGACGCGAAGTGTGCGCCAATCGAGATTCCCGTCCCAGTTGAAAGCCACGTTGCGAACGCTGCGATCCTGACCATCAGGCCCGTAGATCGCGTGCAGCACCAGAGCCGTGTCTTCCACCGCGCGGCAGATAGGGCCGAGCTTGTCCATGGTCCAGGAGAGCGCCATTGCGCCTGTACGTGGAACGCGACCAAATGTCGGACGCAATCCCGTAGTGCCGCATCGAGTTGAAGGAGAAGAAATGGAGCCGAGCGTCTCGGAGCCGATCGCGAACGCAACGCATCCGGCGGCGGTTGCGGATGCGGATCCGGCCGACGACCCGCTTGAACCTTGATGCGGATTCCACGGATTGCGCGTCATTCCGCCGAACCACTTGTCACCCATGGCCAGCGCGCCGAGCGTGAGCTTGGCGACCAGCACTGCGCCGGCTTGATCGAGACGCTTGACTACAGTCGCGTCCTCGTCGATGTTCTGCTGCTCGAATCCGCCTGCGCCCCAGGTGGTTCGATAGCCTTTGACGGCGAGCAAGTCTTTCGCACCCCACGGCAAGCCGTGCAGTGGACCTCGATAGCGGCCCGCAGCGAGGTCGCGATCCGCCTCTTTCGCCTGGGCGCGGGCTCGATCTTCGGTGAGCGTGATCACGAACTTAAGCAGCGGATCGTACTTCTTCAGCCGCGCAAGATACATATCCGTCAGCGCAACTGAGGACACTTTCTTTGTACGCACTAATTGCCCGAGCTGACGCGCGCTGTAGAAAGCTACGTCTTCAATATCCTTTGGCGCGCCGCTGATATTTAGCGCAGGAACGCCCGCCAGCCTCATCGGCCGCTTTACCGTATCGAACTTCATGTCGCCGAGCACAGGGTCAAAGATGTATGCCGGTGGCACCGAATTGGGAATGTGGAGCCCGTAGATTTCTTCGTAATGCTTGTTGTTCTCGTTGAGGCCATCGAGCATCGCCTGGACATATTCGTCAGGCAAGGGAACATCCGCGACTTCAGCGGCGGTCTCGACCATCTCTTTCGTGACTTTGCCCTGCGGATCGGCCATGCTCCATAGCACGCCGGGAAATAATGTGGAACTGAGTCCGAGCTGCGAACACACTGCAAGAAATCTGCGGCGATCAAGCATCGTGTGAGGTCCCTCGCGTTGGTCAATGAAAACGGGCAATTATAGCTGGCGGGACAAGCGGGGCGTGCGTTCGGAACGTTAACCTGGTTCCGAAGTCGTGCGCGTGGGTTCCAGCAGAGGATCGGGAGCGCCCGCAATTGGCAGATCGATTACGATGGAAGCTCCCGAAGGATGAAGATTGTGTGCGGAGATCTCTCCGCCGTGCTGTTTGATGATGCCGTAAGAGACGCTTAATCCTAATCCTGGCCCCTTCCCTGGGTCTTTGGTCGTAAAGAATGGATCAAAGACTCGGTCCGGATTTGGGAATCCACTGCCATTGTCGCTGAAGCAGACGCGTACGCAATCCTCATGCTGATTCGCCTCCACGGTTATGCGTGCAGCCTCGACTTCGTGCAATGCTTCGAGAGAGTTGTTGAGCAGATTCAAAAAGACCTGCTTCAGAAGATTTTCATCGACGAGAACACCGGGAAGGTTTGGCGCTACGTTGGTACGGAGCTCTACACCGGAGCGTTTGAGTTCGTAGGATCTCAATTTGAACACTTCTTCCAATATCCTCGATAACGACATCGATCGGCGCTCGAATTTAGTTTGACGAGCAAAGCGCAACAGGTTATCGATGATCTGCTTCATGCGCAGGGCTTCGCGACGAATCACATCAGCCCCGTGGCGAGTGCCTTCATCATCAGCGGAGCCGGAGATCATCTCTGCATATCCCAGCACGGCGGTAAGGGGATTGTTTAGTTCGTGTCCCGCTCCGGAGACAAGTTTGCCTAATCCCGCCAGCTTTTCCGAGACGACGAGCTGCCGCTGCAGATGCGAATTCTCGATCGAGATAGCGAGGTCGGCGCTAAGCATCTCCACGGCTGCCAGATCTTCGGCGACAATTCGCTGCACATCGCGCGGCTCGTCCATGGCGATGCAGCCTACGAGCACTCCTCTGGGTGAACGCAGCGGAACCAGGATCTTGTCTCCTTCATGCCAAAACTGCGTCTCGGGATACCTGCTCGCTGGAATCGAGCAAACATCGCGAATCAGTTCGCTAGCTACGCGGAAGGAATGTGGGCCGACTTCCCGGCCGGATTCGCATAGCTGTTCCAGCTTGCTCAGAGTGATGTGCTGCACTTCCTCGCGCACGACGCCCAGCGTGCTCGCATCCATTCCCGAGGCTCCGGCGACATACAAATTGCGCTGATCATCGGTGAGAATGACGACAATCCGTGCGAAGTTGGAGCTTTGGCTAATTACATCTGCGATTTCATCGCAGAAGCCGGCTACATCGGCCCCGGTCAGCAATTTTGAGGTCACATAAAAGAAGCGTTGAATTTGCTCGCGAGTCGCGCGCTCCTGGGCTTCAGCAAGCTGCGCTGTATTTGATTTGTCCTCGAGGAGCGTGACAATCATGCCGATGGCCACCCAAAACTTAGGGATATTCGCCAAGCCGATCATCGTGTTCACCACCGACTGTTTGGCCGGCAAAATGAAATAAAAAGCCGGAAAGACTGCCGCCCAGGCGAACAGGCCAACGGAGGTAAGCACGACTCCTGCGGAAAGCCGACGGTAGCAGTACCAGTAGAGGAAACCCGCGAGTCCGAAGGTCAGGGTTTCAATGCTGTAAAAGCCCAAGTCGGGACGACCGTTCACGACCTTCCACGATCCCCATCCCGCTGCGATCAGGAATGCAGCGCAAACCACAAGCATGTACGGCTCAAGCCGGCGCCGATGATAGATAAGGACCCACGCCACTGCGCCGATCCCAAATGTGAGACCACATAGCAGGAAAGCCCATGCCGCTTGCGAGTGAAAAGCATAGAGCTCAGCGTAGCTAACGGACGGAATGGCCAGAATCAGGAAGAAAGGCCAGCGTTGGCTCGGCTCCTGAAAGATCTTCGTCATCGATAGCAGCAGAACAAGGCCGCTGAGTTGGAGAGTTGCGAGATCGACCGCATCGACGCCTACTGTAGACATTCCCCATACGGGCCCAAGCACTTGTACCAGTGCGCGGACAAAGATGAGCGTCCAAGCCACTACCCAGAGGCGAACGCGATACGAAGGGCTGGAGCCATATAGAAACCAGAAAATGGGAACGAGAGCTCCGAGGAGAAGAAGCGTCGGAAGGCGATCAAATTCGAAGCTCATGTCCCGAGATGAGTGCTATGCCGCATTGCAGAAGAAATCGGCGTTCGGCATAAAGCCTTGTGGAACAAGAGAGCGCTTGAGTCGTTTGCCGTAGGTGAGCAATTTCCCTGCATTCTGCAGTTTACTGCGCGCAAGGAGCGGCTACAATGTGTACCACGAGTAGACCCATGAAGTTTCTTAGGCTTTCCTTATACGTCCTTGCAGCTCAGGTATTGCTTTTCTTCAGCTTGTCAGCTCCGGCGCGAGCACAATTCACGATCGGCTCCGGCAACGCGGTGCAGGTTCCGGATATAGCCAATGAAGGCTCCGGACCACTCGATCCTGCGCAGCCAAAGGACATCACGCCGCAGGAGATTATCCAGAAATTCACGGCCAAAGAAGACGACTTCAAGCGGGCGCGCGATCAGTACACGTGGACCGAAGAAATTAAATATCAGGAACTTGATGGCGAGTCCGTGGTTGGCGAATTTCGTCAAGTTTCAGACATTATCTACGACGATCACGGTCGCCGCCTGGAGCAAGTGAAGTTTGCGCCGCAGACGAGTCTCTACATCACCAAGGAAGACATGGATGATCTGCGCAAGCGTACCGCATTTTTGCTGACTACCGAGGAGCTTCCAAAGTATCAAGTGATGTATGTGGGCCAGCAGAAAGTTGACGAGCTGCAGACCTATGTTTTCGACATAGCGCCGAAAACAATCGAGAAGGGCCAGCGCTACTTCCA
>CAYNPS010000031.1:0-28921 GCA_964399125.1 uncultured Terriglobales bacterium | reverse complement strand
AAGATGGTCTCTGAGAAGCAAGCGCCCGGCTCCGGCAGTCCTCAGACCACCGGTACAGCAAGTCAGGCCGCACAGCCGAAATAGAGCCGAAGCTTTTGGGGGCTGAGAATTCTGAGCTGCGTTAGGCGGCTGGAGCAAGCGACCTACTGGCGGCCTGCTGGATGAATCGCTTCATCACTGTTGCCCACATGACTTTTTTGCGGACAGCGCTCTCCTTCACACCGCGTCCGCGGGCAAACATTGAGAGTAAGGCTTTCATCTTGAGTACGCGCAGGATCGCCTGCTCTGGCGCGCTCGCGCCGTAGGCTTCCATGAAGCTCTCCTGCACGCGCTGCGTGATGTTGCGATCGCAGAATGGATATTTCTCCAGTGCTTCGACTGAAGCAAGAAAAGTGGCAGCGTCGTTAAACGACGAACCGCGCATCGCCATTTTGCCGTAATCGCAGACGCCGACTCCGTTCTCACCCACGACGATATTCAGCGGGGTAAATTCATTGAGCACCGCGGAAGTGGGAATCGACCTCTTGGCTTTGCTTAACCATGCTCGAGCACCGGTAACGATCATCTGGATGGCTTCATCATCCAGTCCCTCACCACGGCAATTCGTGCAAAGAGTTTCGAGTTCCCCCAGCAACTGCTGCGGATCGAAAATTTGGGGCGCATCAGCGGTGAGGTGATGGAAGTTGCGCAGCCATTCTCCTGCTTTGCCGGCTGCGTCGCGGAGCATAGCGCTGTCGTCATATCCTGGGAGCAGTGCCGCCTTCATCATCATCGACTGCAGCGGAAGGCCCTGAATCTTCTCTGTCACTACTGCCCCGAGAGCGCTGAAATTCCCGAGAGGTCGCGGAATGCCCTGCAGACTTCTTTCCGAAAACTTGCCATACACGTACTCGACGTTTCTCTGTTCCGTCTGAGCTTGATTGCGGGAGTGCTGCGCACCCAGCTTGCCCGGACGATACACTTTTGCCGCAATCCGCTCCGAGCAGTTGGCAAAATCGGCAACCAGGTCATAGATGAAGTGATCAGACTTGGGCGTGTGCCCCACTACTCGAATATTGCGCAATTCACCGCGTCGAGGGAAAAGTTGAACAGCACGCTCGCGAAGGTCGGCAACAATCTGGTCGGTAACACTCTCAGCCATCAACACTCCCAAGGTCGTTCGAATAAAGGGATTTGGCGCGCGGGAGGCACACCGAGGCTTTCAACAGAAACAGCAGCAGTTTTGCTTCCAACAATCCAGCCGATAACTTCGATGTAAACGGTTCAAAAGAGGTGGTCTGCTGCAGGCCGGAGTAACCACCTTAGAACTGCTAAGGGCAAATGTGAGAACCCGGGTGCTCACATTCGGTATTCGCAATCTCAGGCAATCGGGTCGGGGTCTCAGCGAAGTACGCTAATAAAACAAATACTTCCGCCACTTCTGGTCGGAGCGGCCGATCATTCGCATGATGTGACGGCTGGTGTGGAGGCTGAAGGCCCTGGGTTCGCGCAGCAGGCGCATGTTGATCTCGCCGAGCAGATGATTGCCCTTGCGATGATTGCAGGGATGGCAGCACGCGACGAGATTTTCCCAGGTCGAGACGCCGCCGCGCGAGCGCGGAATAACGTGATCGAGCGTCAGTTCTGCCGACGAGAGCACCACGCCGCAGTACTGGCAGGTATTGCGATCGCGAAGCAGAATGTTCTTCCGCGAAAGAGCCCGCGTCTGATGCGGAATCCGGCGATATTCCAGCAGGCGGATCACGGAAGGCAAACGCATTGCCAGCCGAGCTGAATGCAGGAAATGCCCGTTCTCTTCTTCAGTAATCGCCACTCCCTTTAGAACGAGGACTAGCGCACGGCGCGCTGCGCAGATATTAATCGGCTCATAAGACGCGTTGAGCACGAGCACCGGCGACTGCATGGGCAAGCGTCCATTGTCGTTCGGCACAACACTGGTCGCGAGCACAGCAGTAGAACCAGCATGCGATGTCTGCGCATGGTGCGCGGTGTGACGATGCGACAATGGATTGTGTCTCGACATGGCCTTGTTATCCTGCGACCGCTCGAATCGCGGCGTGCTCCTCCTGCGTCTGGAAAGATGTGCCGGGCACATTGCTGCTGACAATCTTCAACCCGATCTGTTCGCGGTAAACTCTCGCGACGGTCGCCACGATCACTTCGCGCGCGCCCGCTTTGCGCAGCACGCGAGCGCATTCATTCAACGTAGTGCCCGTCGTGTACACATCATCGATTAACACCACCCTGCGATCACGCACCGCTGCTGGGTCGGAAACCACGAACGCTCCGCGTACGTTCTCACGACGCTGATGACGTGTCAGTCCGGTCTGGGAAACGGTCGCGCGAACTCCCTGCAGATTCCCAATATGAACTTCGAAATGCTGTCGATCCAGATGTCGCACAATACTCAGCGCGGTCAGTTCCGACTGGTTGAATCCGCGCTGCCGACGTTTGATTCGATGCAGGGGCACGGGAACCAGCAGCACCGGTTCTTTGCCCGAAAGAGCGCGCTCTGCGATCACCGCTGCGATCCGTGCGGCTAAAACGTTTGCTGCCGGCCTGAGCTGCTCGTACTTGAGCAGATGAATGAGCTTGCGCAGAGCGCCGTCGTAGGCGCCGAAGGACACGGCGAAGTCAAATTCGGGACGGGCCCGGCGGCAAAGAGGACAAATCGGCTGCGCCTCGCGCGATGCTATGTCGAGGGCATCTCCGCAAATGGAACAGGCGGGTACATGAGCGCGTTCAAGGGAACCAGCGCACGCATCGCAAACCGGGATTCGCCTAAGTCGAACAAGGGGCCGCTCGCAAATGCGGCATTTCGAAGGAAGTAGGACAACAGCGAGGCTATCGAGGGCGGAGCGCATTGCGCGCAGCACAGCGCGCGTCGCTCTCATTGAAAGTGCGTTTCGCGGATTGTCGAGTCGGACCTCAGTCGCGGTCCGCACAAGGTCACCCGTACTGCTGAAGACGACCCTCCAGGTCTCCGGTGACATCCGACAGAGGCGGATGCTGCCGGCCTCGTGAATACAGCCTCATCAGAGATGATCGGCTGAGTACAAAATTAGTATAACCGCACTTGCAAGTGGGCATGTACTAGTGGTGTGGCGACAGAACTATGGACGTCTGTTGGTCCGGGCAGAGATGTCCAGATACTCAGCCCATCTGCCACTTCGTCGAATTCATCGTGAAGCTGAGCCGCAAGACATGCGGCTGTCCCATCGTCTATGGGCCACGGTTCTGTTTTTATTCGTACCGCAAAGCTTGCATAGGATCGACGCTTGTCGCGCGTCTCGTAGGGACCCACATCGCCAATAACCCCGCGCCGATGAGAACAACAACAGCAATCAACAACGTGAGCGGATCGCTCGCTTTGACCTGAAACAGCAGTGCGGCCAGAAGACGCCCGATCGCGAACGCTCCAGCGAGGCCGATGATGACTCCTACCAAGAGCATGCGCGCGCCCTCGAGCCCAATGAGAGCGGCGATATCCTGCTTGCGCGCGCCCAGCGCGATCCGCACGGCGATCTCTGATGTGCGCCGCGAGACTATAAAGGCAATCACGCCATAGAGACCAATGGCGGCAAGAAGAATGGCCAGGCCGGCGAACAGGCTCAGTAGCGCTGCTTCAAATCTTGGCCGATCCGCGAGTGAGCTGACGTGCTCACGCACTGTCTTGAACTCCACCGGAAGCGTGTTGTCGATACCGGCAGCATCGGATCGAATTATCGATTCGAGAGCTCTGGGATCTGCCGGTGAATCGACCGTGAAGACCACCGGAAATCCGGCGGTTCCGGCGAAGCCTGAGTTCCAATCCTCAGGTCGATTGCGCCACAGTTTGTAGTATTCGGGCTCGTTCTCGGTGGCGAGTCCTCCGTTCTTCACGTTTGCTGCAACTCCTACGACGGTGTACCAAGGATTATTATGGTCGGACTCGTGGAGATCTAAGTGTTGCCCGACGGGATCTTCGCCGGTAAACAGACGCTTAGCCATAGCTTCGCTGATGACTAGCACGAGGTCGTTCGAGTGGCGATCTTCTTCTGTAAATGCTCTGCCACGAACCAGTTGTATGCCGAAGGTCGAAAAGTACGCCGGCGTGACCGCCCGCCAGGCGACGTTGCCGCCTGTCCCGCCTTCTGGGCGAGGCTTTCCTTCAACTGCGATGACTCCGATGATGCGGTCGTGCTCTAAGCCTCCGGGCGGAAGGCTGTCACTTACCGCGACTGATTCTATTCCGGGAATCTGCTTGAGCTTCTCTTCCAGTTGATTGACGAACTGCATGCGTATAATGCCATCCGCGTAACGGTAGCGTCCCAGATGAAAGGTTGCCGTGAGCAGCTGGCCTGTGCGGATTCCGAGCGATTGATTCTGCAGATTGCGCGCTGTGCGCAACAGGAGGCCGGCCGCTGTTAATAACACAAGCGTCAGGCTCACCTGTGCGATTAGCAGTGCCTGGCGAGCATATGCTCGTGGCCCGGCGGCTGAGGTTCGGAATATTCGCTTCGTGAGAACCTCACTGGACCAGAAAGGCGCCGAGCCAAAAAGAATTCCGCTGAGCAGGGCAATGGCAGTGGCAAATCCGAGTACCCGCCCGTCTAATCGGGCTTGGGCAATGTACGGGATCGCGGGCGGCGCCATGCTCACGAAGATTCGAAGCAATATCTTGCCGACGCCACATCCTGCGATGATTCCTAGAATGGAAAGCAGAAGGGCTTCGATGATTAATTGTCCAAGAATCCGCGCTCGGCTCGCGCCCAGAGACTTGCGAATCACAAATTCGGTTTCCCGGTCAGATGCGCGCGCCAGCAGCAGACCCGACACATTTGCGCCCGCTATCAGCAACACTCCCAAAACCGCTCCGAAGAGCACCCACGCCATGAGCCGTGCGTTGTGAACCTGATAATCGCGCAGCGAGCGCACACGTAGATGTATCTCCTTGCGGAATCGGGGAGGTGTTTGACTCAGAGCTTGTTCGAACTGCGGTTGCAAAGAAGCCATCGCGGCGGCAGCGGAGATCCCCGGCCTCAAAAGGCCGATGGCATACATGATGTGAGTTGCGCCGGGTCGCCTCTGGGCCGCTACATCGACACGCTGCGGTACGAGCACGTCGATATGCTCCAGATCCGGGAGCTCGAAAGTCGGCGGCAGGACACCAATGATTCTGGTTTGTTCGCCGTTCAGAGAAATGGTCTTCCCAAGTACCCCTTCGGATTTCCCAAAACGGTTCTGCCAAAAGGCGTAAGAGATCAGTGCCACTTTCGGCCCGCTGGGAACGTCTTCTTCGGGCAGAAAGTTCCTCCCGCGAACTAAACCAATGCCAAGTGTCGGGATAAAGTTCGATTCGACGAAGGCGCACACCAGATGCTCGGGATTCTGTTCCGAGAGGTCGCACTGGTTTACCCCGCTCCATGACGTGAATTTATCGAAAGCGGTCTGCGTCTCCTTCCAAACGTAGTAGCTGTTGCCGAGCATGAACTCCTGCGGCATGATCGGAGCGGTCAGCCCGACCGAAACGAGACGATCATCGTGGGCGTACGGCAGACTGCGGAACAGGATGTGGTCGACGACGCTGAACACAGCGGTGCTCGCCCCGATGCCGAGCGCGAGAGTGAGCACGGCTGCTGCGGCGAAGGCGGGATTGCGTCGAAGTCCGCGCAGGCCAAAGCGCAGGTCTTGGCGAAGGACGTCGAACCACCACCCCGGATATTGATCGGCGGTATCTTCAATCGCACGATCCATGTTCCCGAACTCGACTCGCGCTTGCCGGCGAGCTTCAACCTCGCTCAACCCGGTCTTGATTTTCTCCTGCACTAGATTTTCAAAGTGGAACTTAAGTTCATCATTGAGTTCGGCAGATTTTGGTTTCGAGAATAGATGTCTCAGCCGCATGTCATCCCTCCTGCAGCACGAGAGCAATCGCCTGCGAAGTGCGTTTGTAGTCGGCTAGTTCCGTTTTGAGACGCTTTTTCCCCGCGTTCGTGATGGAATAGTACTTGGCGCGGCGATTGTTATCAGAAGAAGCCCATTCGGAAGCGATCAGCCCACTCAGTTCGAGACGATGCAAAGCCGGATAAAGAGAGCCTTGACCAACCTGCAGCGCCTCACGCGAGAGTTGCTGGATGCGCTGGGCGACTCCCCATCCATGCATCGGCTGGAACGCGAGGGTCTTGAGGATCAGTAGATCGAGAGTGCCTTGGAGCAGATCGCTGATAAAGCCCTCCTGTCGATATCGACACGAAGATACTCCTCAGGCGCTTGCTCGTCAAACTGCCAACTCGCTAAAAACAGTCAACTAAAATGCCACAGCGTTTCTTGATGCATGGCTGTAAGTCGGACTCTTCTTGGCTAGTTGTGAGAGTGTGGCTCAGGTGCGACGATTTTGGGATGAGAGTGGAAAAGGCACGACTGGGAGTCGTGCCTCTCGATACAGAGGGAATTAGCTATGCGAACAAAGCGGCCCAGCCCGCACTCAGCAGAACCATAACCGCAAACCACCCGGCCATGACGGCGACGCCGGACGAAATCTTCTTCCGTCCTACAACAGCGAAGCCAATGCCGATCAGCACAAACAACCAGATCGTAATCACGTCGAACCAACTCGCTGCGCGATAAAGCCATGCGGGTGTATCGGTGATCGACATGTAGTACGCCGCATTTGTGCCAACCGGGTTGCTGAAATTGAAGTTGTCGAGATTGCTTCCCGCAAACAGCGTGATCATCGCCAGCACCGATTTGACGATGCCAACCAATCCCGCATACATCACGATTGACAGCGACTGACCAAACTTGATCTCGGTGCCAAGGCCAAAATTGAACGTCGCCATCAGCACGGCTGCAATGATGATGTTCACGATCAACACGAGTACCGGAAAGGCATATGAGATCGCTTTAGTCACCTTCACCGAAATATCCATCTGCCGTGCACGCTGATCGGCAGGAAGTTGGTCCATGCGCTCTGCTGCTTTGGGATTGAGCTTTATCTGATTCTCCGTGACACGCTCAAAGCCAACTTGTTTATCGACGGTGAAAATCAATCCGTATGCAAAGATGCAGCTCAGTACAAACGGTGCCCACCAACTCGCTTTGCGGCGAAGGTCCGCAAAGGTGCTTTGCGGCGCAATGAAAACATTTAGTAACCGCTGCGGTTCGGAGAGTGCTTCCTCCTGAGGCGCGATTGGGGACAGTGACGCAGAACTCATGGTCCTCCTTGGACAGCTCTGGCGTCGAACGCCAGAGGCGAAAAGACTAGTTGTTCGGCTGCAGCGGGACAGTTATACCGCAGTTTGGATTGAATCGAGAAGAAAAGTTCTTGGCAGGCAAGCTTTTATAGCAGGGAACGTCTGCGCTCGCGCTTTTGTTCGTCGGCGAACTCGGATAACCAGCGCGCCTGCATGATGATAATCAAGATGATCACGACATCGAGATAGATCTGGAGGGCTCCGATCACGGCTGCTTTCTGCCACTTAGGATCATTCTCAAAACTCGCAGGCAAGTCGCGGATGAAATTGCGGTGATAGCCGACGAGCGCAAGCGTCAGCCAGCACTGTACGCAGGCAGCCCAGGCAGCAACAGCCTTTTGGTCCCAATAGAAGATCGAGGAGAGCGCAATTACGAACGCTAGTGACGCTCCACTAAACAGTGGAATGAACGAAGTGAGATCTTTGCCGGAGAGGGTTCCAAAAAGGAACAGAGCGCCGAAAACGGCAGCGATACTCAAATATCCCGGAGCAAAGGAGCATCTATATGCCGTGCGAAATGCCAGCCCAAAAAGAACGCCTTGCAGTGCTGAATAACCGATCAGTGTCGCAGTCGCGACGCTGATAGTGAGATTCCCGGCCTTACGCGACACGATTGCCGCGAGTACCAGCATCCCTCCAATCAGAAGAACCAATGCCTGGCTGCTCACAGCCAAGGCTGTCTGGCTATCGAGTCGATCCGAATAGCTTGCGAAAAATGCGGATATCAGGAATGCCGCTGCGATTCTCGCGAAGACATGAACAACGAAGCCATCGATATCGTGTTCGACTTGAGCAACATCGTCGCAAGCCGGATCGATTACCACGCGCTGCGGCTGCGTGATCTCCGGACCTGCATAGATCGTCTCGCGAACTGAAGTTGGATCGCTCACTGGGCGGAGGGTAGCCCAGGTCCGAGCCTCGGGCAAGATTACCAGCGAGGGACCGGAAGCCCGGCGGTACCCAGGTGGCAGGGAACTCAAAGGTTTTCACTTTGAAGCGGAACATTTGTCCTTCTGCACGGTTTGCTCCCAGCAGCGAAGACAGGCCTAACCATGGAAGAGGAAAAATGACCCGGATTTCTGAAATCGTAAAGGCACTCCCGGTCATCTGTTCCATTGTGGGACAGGCGACAGTGCGAACGACCGACGGCAAAGAATCTGTTTACCCTGTTGTTATGCTGTTTTTCGCTGTTCCGTTATGTTGCCAAAACGCGAGCGGAGCGTGTAATCGACTGCGAGCTAAAGGTTTGTTCGAGGGTGCCGGCTTGCAGAATCCGTTTTTTGAAAGAGTACGCTGTTATTTTCGCTGTTGCCGGAATAACAGCGAAATTGGTGTGATTTGGCCAGCTTCACGCCGCGCGTGGGCCGCGGTTTTTTGTGCCTGCTGGCTGTCCTCCTTCGAGTAGCACGAAATCCGATACAGGAGTACAGTTAAAGCGTCCAAGCTCTATGCTGTTGCCCTGCCGACAGAAAACCTGCTTCGTGAGCGCTCCCGCCTGGGTTTGGTGTTGTACCGGCTTCTGATGACATGCATGCCGAGATCTGCGAAAGGAATCTCTAAGCCTTGAATATCTACGTTGGCAATCTGCCCTTCAGCGCTACCGAAGACGACTTAAGACAGGCATTTGGAAAGTATGGAACTGTCGGTGAAGTGAATTTGATCCGAGACCAGTTCAGCGGCCGGCTGCGCGGCTTTGGTTTTGTTGAGATGGCCGACGGCACACAGGCGAACGCCGCAATCGCCGCGTTGAACGGAACAGACCTGGGTGGACGCTCTCTGACTGTGAACGAAGCTCGCCCGCGCACCGAGCGTGGAGATTCACGCGGCGGTGGCGGTCGTTCGTTTGGCGGTGGACGTCCTGGCGGTGGTGGCGGACGCGGCGGCAATCGCGGCGATCGTGATCGCGATCGCGGCGGACGCGGCCCACGTTGGTAAGAGCATCCGCTACTGCGATAAGTAATAGGCCCTAGTAAGCCTCTCTGATTGAGATGGCCTATTGCCTATTGCTTATCGCTTATCGCTATTGCCCATCAGTGCATCATCACATTCCCGCCCTTCTTCCTCGGCGGACGCATAAGCAGAATCAGTGGCAGCATTAGTAGAAAGATGATGCCAAGCAGCCAGAAGACATCATTGAAACTCATGATCGCCGCCTGCTGGCGAATGATGTTTTCGAGCATTCCGCTCGCCATGCGCTGCGCCGTCGACGGATCGACTCCTGCCTGCGATGTGAATGCGCCGGTCATGCCGTTCAGGAGTCCCTGCGCCTGTAGATTTGTGGGCGTCACGTGCGAGGTCAGGTTATTTACGTGCGTTTGGGAATGGCGAGTTTGAATGGCCGTGACCATCGAGATTCCAATGCTGGCACCGATGTTGCGCATGAGATTAAACAAGCTCGTGGCATTGCCCATTCGCTCTACTGGGATCGGGTCGTTGGTAATGGTCGTCAGCGGAATGAAGATGCATCCCATGCCGATGCCCTGCCAGATCAGAGCCCAAAAGAAATTCCAATAACCCACATCCGTGTTCAAGTGCGAAAGCCGGAACATCGCAAAGCTACCCAGCAGAATTCCGCAGACCAGCAGATAGTGCGCTTTCACCTTCGACAGCAATGCTCCAACCGCAGGCATGGCAATAAACGATCCGAGACCTCGCGGTAGCATGGCGATACCGGCCTGCAATGCGGGATATCCAAGCAGTGTCTGCAGCAGAAGGGGAATGAGAACCGTGCTGCCGTAGAGGACGAATCCCAAAACGGTCATCAGAAATACGCCGGTTGCATACGTCCGAATTTTGAAGACGGAGAGATCCACGATGGGATGCTCCGTCGTGAGTTCACGAATGACGAACGCGGCGAGTCCAAGGATTGCGAAGATACACAGCGTGCGGATGAAGTTCGAGCCGAACCAATCCTCCTCCTGGCCCTTGTCCAGCAGTACCTGCAGGCAAGAGATGCCGAGCGCGAGATATCCCATTCCCCAGAAATCGATCTTGCCGGTCGAGCGCTTGATGTATGGCGGATCGAAAACAAAGATGCTGGTGAGGAACACAGAAATAATCCCAATCGGCACATTGATGTAGAACACCCAGCGCCAGCTATAGCTGTCGGTGAGCCATCCGCCGAGGACAGGTCCGAGCATCGGCGCGACTACGATGCCGAGTCCCCAGAATCCCATCGCCTTCCCGCGATCCTGGGGCGGGAAGACTTCCATCAGGATCGCTTGAGAGAGGGGCTGCAATCCGCCGCCGCATGCGCCTTGAATGCAGCGGAAGATAATCAGCAGTGGCAGCGTAGGAGCGAGTCCACACAAAAACGATGATGCGGTGAATCCCACCACGGAAAAAAGCAGCAGACGCTTGCGGCCGAAGAAGTTCGCCAGCCATCCGGTCATGGGCAGGATGATCGCGTTTGCGACGAGGTAAGAAGTGAGAGCCCAGGTGGCTTCATCCGGCGTAGCCGAGAGACTCCCTGCGATGTGAGGTAGCGATACGTTGACAACCGTAGTGTCCAGCACTTCCATGAAGGTGCTGGTCATCACCGCGATCGCGACTAGCCATGGATTTACCTCATTCCACGCACCTGCCGCACTGCGACCAAAAGTTTGAGTAGCAGTCGCCATTTCCGAGGAAAGTTATAAGATGCGTGAGGATGACGAATAGACGCGAACCAAGGAACGGGGATGCGTCGATATGCGCCGATTGTTCGTCCAGCACCAGAAGACAGAAAGCGGAGACAAGACTCGATGGCTGCTAGCCAGATCAAATACCCGCGCCTGAATTTGTGGTGCCGGGAGGGGGAATCGAACCCCCACAGGGCTTTTGGCCCCTGCGGATTTTAAGTCCGCTGCGTCTGCCAGTTTCGCCATCCCGGCGCCTTAAGTTGGCCCTTCCAGTTTCGCACACGCCTAGCGGCATTCCCCAGCAGCAACGATTCAAAAAACTGGAGCAAATCGAGGTCCTACCCACGACCATCAATTCGCTGCAGCAGGAGAAATTCGCAGCGAATTTTTCACGTTCGATCGACAAATTCTGCAAATCCTGCTTAAAACTCGCAGATTTACCTCAAACTGGGAATCAGCAGCGGAATTTCGGTCCTAGCTGCGCGTAGCGAATCCGTACCAACTCGGAAGGCGCTCTGAACCCGCTAGCACATATCTTGGTTTCTCCGGAGCAGGCGAAAAGCACCTGCTCCTGTCTGCCGGGAAGAGTAGCAGTTCACATCCGCTTGCGCATGAACGCGGGGACGTCGAGATCATCACCGTCGATATCGACAACGCTGTTGCGGACAGCATCGAGCGACATGGAATCGCGAACCGGCACTGAAGAATGCGACGCCGCAGCCGCCGCAACAACTACCGATTCGGGAACCTCCTCGATCATCGAATGAGCCAGGGAGGTTGGCCGCGGCTCGGGTTCTGGTTCGGGTTCGAGAACCGGAGAGGGGTGTTGCTGCATGACTACTTGTGGACCGGGAACGAACGTTGAAGTCGATGAAGAGCGAGACGAGGACACGGCTTCGGTGACAGCTGCCGCGCGCTCCCGTCGATGCGGCTGATCGCTCTTGAATCCCGTGGCGATCACGGTGATCTTCACGTCGTCCTTCATCTTCTCGTCGAGCACAGCGCCGAAGATGATGTTGGCGTCTTCGTGGGCGGCGCTCTGGATGATCGTCGAGGCTTCGTTCACTTCGGCCAGCCGCAGCGAACTGGAACCGGTGATGTTGATGAGGATGCCGCGTGCGCCGTCGATCGCTCCGGCTTCGAGCAACGGAGACGCGATTGCCGCCTGCGCCGCTTCGAGCGCGCGGCGCTCGCCGCGACCGGTGGCGGTTCCCATAACGGCATAGCCCATGCCGGCCATGATCGTCTTCACGTCTGCGAAATCGCGGTTGATGATCCCAGGAATGGTGATGATGTCGGAGATTCCCTGAACCGCCTGACGGAGCACGTCGTCGGCGACGCGGAAGGATTCGAAGAATCCTGCGTTCTGAGCGACCGCGAGCAGCTTCTCGTTGGGAATGACAATCGTCGTGTCAACGCTTTCGATCAGCTCTTGCAATCCGCGATCGGCCTGTGCGAGGCGTCGCTTCCCTTCGAAGACAAATGGTTTCGTAACAACCGCGACAGTAAGCGCTCCCATTTCGCTCGCAAGCGAAGCGATAATCGGCGCTGCACCGGTTCCCGTTCCGCCGCCTAATCCGGCGGTGACGAAGACCATGTCGGCGCCCTCGAGCGCCTCGATGATCTGGTGCGCGTCTTCGAGCGCAGCTTTCCGTCCCACTTCGGGATTCGCGCCTGCGCCGAGGCCGCTGGTCAGCTTCACGCCGAGCTGAATCTTCACCGGCGCTTGTGACATCTGCAGGGCCTGCAGGTCGGTGTTGGCGACCAGAAACTCCACACCTTCGACCTTGGCGTTGATCATGCGGTTGACGGCATTGCCGCCGCCACCACCCACACCGATGACTTTGATCTTCGCATTGTTGCGCGGATCCTCGTTGAAGCTGATGCGAATGGCGTCTTCAGCGCCCATGTGATTGCCGTTGCCTTCGGCTTTGCTTTTTGCCATGGAAGTTTCTCCCTTCAAGCTTGTTGTTGATCCCAACCGCTTTAAACGAAATGGCGTTGGGCGATCGGCATTCGGCTGTTGGCGTTCGGCCAGCAACCATCCTGAGTGCTGACTGCCGAACGCCGAGTGCCGACAGCCGATTGCCAGTTCTTCTCACGCACCCACAAACAACGCCCTCAGCCTCGCCTTGAGTCCCGCCTGCTCTTCCTTTATGCGTCCCACACGGGCGCGATGCGTGTACATGAGCAGACCTACGCAGCTTGCGAAGTCCGCCTGCGCCAGACTATTCGGCATGCGAGGAATGCCATTCACGGTGCCTACGCGTGCTGGGCAGCGCAACGTCTGTTCCGCAATCTCGGCCATTCCTGACAGCCGCGAGCCGCCGCCAATGAGGACGCATCCTGCGCCGAGTCCGTCAAAGACTCGCGCCTGGCGAAGTTGTTCGCGCAGCATCTCGAACAGTTCCCGCGCACGCGGCTCGAGAATCTCGCCGAGTATGCGCTGCGACATCAAGCGCGACGGCCGATTGCCAACTGATGGCACTTCGATTTCATTTCCTTCCGGAATGTCAGTGACCACTGCGCACCCGCAATGGCGTTTGATCTTCTCGGCATCGACGAGCGGCGTGCGCAGACCAACGGCGATGTCGTTGGTGAAATGATCGCCGCCGATGGGAACGACTCCCGTATGCGCGACCGCACCTTCGTAGAAGACGACCACATCGGTCGATCCTGAACCGATATCGACCAGACAAACTCCAAGCTCGCGCTCGTCAGAATCGAGGATGGCGTCGGCACAGGCGAGCGGCTCGAAGACGATATCATCGACGTGAATGCCGGCGCGATTGGCCGCTGTTACGAGGTTCTGCGTCGCACTTGCAGCGGCAGTCACAACGTGCGCGTTCACCTCAAGCCGCATGCCGATCATCCCGACCGCATCCTGAATGCTGCCTTGCTCATCCACGATGAACTCCTGCGGCAGCAGATGGATCGTCTGCCGATCGGGAGGCAGAGAAACCGAACGTGCTCGTTCCACCGCCTGCCGGACGTCATCGCGGTTGATTTCACGAGGACGCGAGCCCAGCGTAATGCCTCCGCGGCTGTTGAAACCGCGAATATGTGGGCCGCCGATGCCCACCGTTGCTCGTTCGATTGGCATCTGAGCGGTCGATTCGGCCTCTTCGACCGCGCGCTGAATGGAAGCCGTCGCTTTGTCCAGCTCGACAATCACCCCTTTGCGCGAGCCGCGCGAGTCGGCGACGCCGTGTCCGCGATAGCGCAGTCCGGCATCGGTGACCTCTCCTACAACCACGCAGGTCTTGGTGCTGCCCACGTCGAGAATGCAGATCGTGTTTTCGTTTACTTTCGGCATTTCAATAAAACCCGTTTTCACCACGGAGGCACGGAGAATTGGTTTCAGGTTTCGAGTTTCAGGTTTCGGCAAAGCCAATTATCAGCAAGTAGGTTGAAGACCGACCTTGCCGAAACTCGAAACTTGAAACTCGAAACGTTTTTCGCGTTCTCAGTGTCCTCTGTGCCTCCGTGGTGAAATCGCTCTTGCATAACTCCTTGTTGTTGGCATCGGCCGATGCTCCGCGACTGTTGACTCGGGATTCACGATGATCTGTCCGTCATAGCGCAGATCAACAGACTCGACCGTCTGGAACTGTGCCCGCCACTCGGCGATATGCGAGAGATAAATCTTGAAACGTTCCAAAAACTGATCGCTGCCTAGATCTACGAGCACCGCGCCCGCGGGATCGCTCACCGTGACCTTCACGTTTTCCGGATCATTGAGGTCCACTTCGCTCAGGTCTTTTGAATAGTGAGCGTCCCCGGCATCAAGATCGTTAACAAGGCGCGAGTACAGTTTCATTTGCGCGCCGCGCGTGGAGAGTGGATCCGACTCGCTGAGTCCCAACACTACCGGGAATGAATAGTGCGTCCGGCGCGGAAGCTCCATGATCACGCCATGGGCATCGACCAACTGAACGCGGCTGCCGATCTGGGCAAAAGCAATGGGAGTGCGCTCCTGAATCTGCACGGCAATGCGATTCGGCAGGAGACGCATCACGCTCGCTGATTCAATCCACGGAATGGCTTCGAGCTGCATGCGACGCTGCTCCAGCGGAATGTAGAAAACATTGCGTCCGATGTCGGCTCCAAGCACTTCCATCACTTGTGAACGCGTAACTTTATTGAGGCCGCTGATCGTGATGTCATCACTCGAGTCCACGCGAAATCGCCAGCTTCGAGTGCCGTAGCGATAGACGCTCCCATACGCGACTGCGGCCAGCGAAATCGCCGCGACTACCATCATCGCGATACGAATGCGCCCGGCGGTCTTCTTTGGCAGCGCGCTTTTGCGCACGGAGATGCGCCGCTCGGCGCGTCGAAATTGTGGTTCGGGAGTGGTGTCGGCGAGAGACGAGTCGGCGTCGAACTCGGGTTCGAGTTCGCGGTCGCGATCAGAAACAACATCGACGCGAGTGGGTAAATCCACTTCTTTGAACTTAGCGTCGTCTCGCGGCATCAATTCGTGTTTTGAGAATCGCCGTACTCGCCACTATAAACGCATTCTGGAATTTTCAGAGCAGGAAAAATGGAAGATCGTTAAAAAATCTGATGAACACAATTTCCCTTTAGGGGAGGAGTCTATTTTGAGAATTGTCATCCCTCTCAGCGCAACATCAATTTGCCTTTATCCGAAGAAAAATCGCGGCGCCGAGAGGGATCTGCTTCTTGCTGCCCATGATGAAACAGCAGATCCCTGCTAGCGCGAAACGTATGTCTGCATGTAGCAAAGAACTCGTGGAGCTCGCAGGGATGACAATTACAGGAGTCGGTGACTGAACATGAAGTGAGTTCCTGACTAAGAAACCGTAAAGTTATTGCCCCGAGGCTCCCTCCACCGGCTGTTTCAAGAGGAACTGCTTTACGAACATGATCGTCGCGTAGAACTGAAAGTCCTGATTCTTCTTTTTAGAAAAGCCGTGGCCTTCATCTTTCGCTACTAAGAACCAGACGGGCACGCCACTGCCGCGAAGCTTTTCCACCATCTGTTGCGATTCGCTTACCGGCACGCGCGGATCGTTCTGGCCAGCTACGACGAACGTGGGCTTCGTGATCTTCTGCCAGTTGTTCATCGGCGCGATGCGTTCCATGAAGTCGCGCATCTTCGGATCGCGCTCATCGCCATACTCAACTCGCCGTAGATCACGCCGGTAAGGCTCAGTATGTTCGAGGAAGGTGACGAGGTTCGTCATGCCGACGACCGGAAGCTGACAGCAAAGTTCGTCGTCGTAACGTGTTGCGACATTCCAGGTCATGTGCCCACCGTAGCTGCCACCCGTGACCATGATGCTGTTTCCATCCAGTTCCGGATTCTGCTTGATCCAATCGATGAGCGTGCCAATGTCTTTATACGAGTCTTCGCGCAAAAAGCCGTTGTCGAGTTTGAGGAAGCTCTTGCCGTATCCCGTCGAACCGCGAACGTTTGGAAAGATGACCGCCACGCCAAGCTCATTCACGTAGTAATTCGTTCCGGCACTGAACCCAGGGCGCGACTGGCCTTCGGGTCCGCCGTGAATGTTGATAATCACTGGACGCTTGTCCGTGAACTTTCCGTCTGCAGGTTTGTACAAATATCCGGAGAGCGTGCGTCCATCAAAGGTCTTCCAGTGGATCAGTTCTGGCGTGACGAAATTCGCAGGATTCAAGCCGCCGGTTTCACTCGTCGTCCAGCGATCGAGCTTGCCGGTCTGCGCGTCGAAGGAATAGCTGTCGAGTGGAGATTTGGCGGAGCTTAGACTGAATGCGACGTCGCGTCCGTTCTTATGCCACCTGATTCCCGCAACCACGCCTAGCGGGAGCTTCGGTCCGGGTTTTTGCCGGCCGGTGGCGGTGTCGAGCAGGTGAATGACTCCCGCGCCATCCTCGTTTGTGACAAATGCAACGGTGCGGCCATCCGGACTGATATCGAACTCGTCAACGTCCCATTTGATATCGCTCGTCAGGTACTTCGGCTGGAGCGTTGCGAGATCGAAGTACGTGAGACGTTGAAACTCCGACTCTCGATCGGTAGTCGTGTAAAAACCCTTTCCATCTTTGCTGAACTTTGCCTCACCGTACGCAACCTGCTCTGCTCCTTTCGGCGTAAGCAGCTTTTTCTGTCCCGCGGCAATATCGAGCAGCCAGATGTAGCTTTCGTTGGCCGAGACCTCCTGGTGCAAGAGAAGCTGCTTATCATCCGGAGACCAATCGGTCGGCTGCCATCCACCGCCTTGAAGCTCGAGCAGCATGTGGTCCGTTTTGGGATCGGCAGCATCCATGAGCCAGAGATCGGTGTCCTGGCCATTGCGGCGCGTAGAGACATAAGCAAAGCGTCCGCTGTGATTACCGAATACGGCGCTTAAATTGCGTGACTTGCCGTCGGTGAGCAGAGTGATGTTGCCGGTATCTAGATCGTAGCGGTAATACTGGAACCATTCGCCCCCGCCGATGTCTTTGGAGAAAACGAAGTACTTTCCAGCGACCGGATCGTAGTGAGCCGAAGTTACGCGATCGGGAAAAAATGTGAGCTGCGTGCGTGCCGCTCCCGGAGCGAGCACGCGATGAACCTGCGGAACATCGCCGAAGCGCGTGCTGATAAGCATCTCGCGCTGCTTTGGATGCCAATCCAGGAACGCCGCTGAGCGGACCTGCGTGTACCTGTCCGCTTGCTGGGCGATGGAAGCAGGAATCGGTGGAATGCCTTCCACAATGAGCGCCGGGTTGGGCTGCACAGTTTGCACCGCAGGCGGCGGCCCGCTGGGCGCGTTCTGAGCAGCAAGAATCGATGCAAACAAGAAGAAGCTTAGACAAATCGCAATTGTGCGTTTCATAGTTCTGCCGAAAGCCTAAAGCGCACTCTTTTTACCAGAAGAAGACGCGATTTGCTAACAATCGAGGAGTCACACCGAGCTGAGTTCCAGTCTGGAACTCATCGGTAAAACAAGTGGGTTGAATCGGGCTCTTGTGTTGCGGATTTCTTGAAGATACGCTCACGCAGATCGTCATACATCTCTATATCGGCCAGATTCTTGATGGTCCTACCGAATCCGCTGGCCAAGTTGCGCAGCATACCGCCACAGTTCTCCCAGTAGGATACGGACATTCGTCGCATTTTCATCGGCCGCTCCATATTCTCCACATTCATGATCTCGATGCTGCAAGCTGCCTACCATCGGAACTCGCTTATTTTCAATGACAACGAGGAACCAAGCTGCGGAACGGAGCAAATTCTTCACCTGAGGACCGAAATATCTTCATTGATTCGGCGGCAACTCTGTCATTGACAGTGACATCTCACAACAAGCCCACTCGTCAAAAAGGCCGAAAGTGTGTCTTGGGATTTTCATCCCAGGAGCACGGGTCATGGAATGCCAAGAAAGAAGATAGTTTCCATCTCCGACGCCTTTCACAAGACCGGCTCGGTAGTTCCCGACAACGGAATCTATGCCGTGCGGCACGAGGAGCACTTGCTTCCCGCCGAAGTTACGCTCATGCAAGGTGAAATATTTCCGCGCTGTGAAGCTTGTGAAGGGGAGGTCCAGTTTCGGCTGCTTCGCAAGCTGGTCGAGCGCGATCCCGTGTTCCGTTTTCGCGTCCAGCTTTATCAGCTCCCTGTCTTGGATCAGCGGGAACGGAAGACCGGCTGAGTTCCTGGCCCACGTGATTTCTTGAGAGATTAACCCGAAGCGGAAGAGGCGAAGCTGCGTGCGAACCGGCTGCGCTCTTCGAGAAACTGCCTGGCGCTCTTCTCAGCGGCCGCAAAGCTATCCTCCTGGCCCCAACCAACGACGTCGGCAGAACCGACCTGCTGGGCAATCCAATAATAGATGGGAGCTTCACGTTCGCGGTTAATCACGATATCGGCAAAGTAATTCCCGAAGGCTATCCGCGTGTTTGAGCTTTCCGGGGGACTGGAGCTCTGCGCAGTCATGAATCCTGACGCGGGGATTATACGCCTGGCAAAGATTCACGGATCAAGCAACTCTTGCCGGTTCACCGGAAAGCTCATGCAGGATAGAGGTGATCTGAAAGAGCGCGAGCTCGGCGTCAGTCGATTTCAAATTAAACTTCAGCAAGCCGCCGGGAGAAAACTGCGCACCTTTAGTTTTGCCAACGAACTCCGCGAGGCGTGCCGGATCGACGCTGGCTTGCTCGGAGAAGCGGATCTGCACGGACTCGCGCTTGCGATCGATGCCGAGGACTCTTACGCGCTCGCTCAATAGCTTCAATGCCGCAGCATCGAGCAGGTTGCGCACGCTCTGGGGCAGCGGTCCGTAGCGGTCCGCGAGCTCTGAACGTACATCAGCGAGCTGGTCTTCGCTTTCCACTCCAGCAATACGCTTATACATCCGTAGGCGCTGGTTTTCCTCCTGGATGTATTCATTTGGAATGCGCAGGTTAAGAGCGAGATTGAGCTGCGTACTCACACGATCGGGCAGCTCTTCACCTTTCAGTTCGCGTACGGTACGTTCCAACAAGGTGGTGTACATCTCGAAGCCTACGGCTTCGATTTGTCCGCTCTGCTCTCCTCCAAGCAAATTACCGGCTCCGCGCAATTCCAAATCAAGCGCGGCAATCTTGAAGCCAGCTCCTAAGTCCGAAAATTCCTTCAGTGCGGCGAGACGGCGTCGCGCGATGGGCGTTAACTCCTGCTCCGGAGGAATGAGCAAATACGCATAGGCTCGGCGGTTAGAGCGACCTACGCGTCCACGAAGCTGATACAGCTCCGAGAGGCCATGCCGGTCGGCGCGGTTGATGAGAATCGTGTTGCAAAGCGGAATGTCCAAGCCATTTTCGATAATCGTAGTCGCCACAAGGACATCGGCTTCGTGTCGCATGAAGCTGAGCATCACCTTCTCTAGCTCCCCCTCCGACATTTGCCCATGGCCGACAATCACTCGGGCGCGCGGCACGAGTTCCTGGATCTTCGACGCGATCTCATAAATGCTCTCGACACGATTATGAACAAAGTACCCCTGGCCGCCTCGTTCAAGCTCGTGTTCGATGGCCGAGCGGATGAGCTTTTCGTCGAAAGGCGCGACGACCGTTTGGATCGCCATGCGGTCCTTCGGCGGCGTCTCGATCACGCTCATGTCGCGCAGTCCAACGAGGGACATGTGCAGCGTGCGCGGAATTGGCGTGGCCGACATCGTCAGCACATCAACTTCTTTCTTGAGCTGCTTCAGACGTTCCTTATGACGTACGCCGAAGCGCTGCTCTTCGTCAATGACCAGGAGCCCCAAATCAGGAAACTTGATGTCCTTCGACAGAATGCGATGCGTGCCGATGAGAATATCGATTTTCCCTTGCTCCGCCTTCTCGACAATTTCCTTCTGTTCTTTGGTGGTGCGAAACCGGCTGATCATTTCGATCGTGATAGGGAATGCAGCGAAGCGGCGCTTGAAGGTCTCGAAGTGCTGAAAGGCTAACACGGTTGTCGGTGCGAGAACCGCGACCTGCCGATTGTCTTGCACGGCCTTGAAGGCGGCGCGCATGGCGACTTCAGTTTTTCCGTATCCGACATCGCCGCACAGCAGGCGATCCATGGGCATGCTCGATTCCATGTCCTGCTTGATATCGGCGATGGCGGAAATCTGGTCTTCGGTTTCGTTGTAGTCGAATGCGTCTTCGAACTCGCGCTGCCACTGCGTGTCGGCGGGATACGCATGACCTTGGGCCATCTTGCGTTGCGCGTACAGCTTCAAAAGCTCGTCCGCCATATCGCGCATGGCTTTCTTGACGCGCGCCTTGGTCTTCGCCCACTGCGTGCCGCCGAGACGACTAAGCGGCGGGCGCGCGCCTTCCGTCGAACGATACTTTTGAATGAGATCGAGTCGGGTGAGCGGCACGTACAGCTTGGCGGATTCCGCGAACTCGAGCAGCATGAATTCACCTGTGGTCTCTCCTTGCGTGAGTTCTTTCAGGCCTTGATACTGCGCGATTCCGTGCTCGACGTGGACTACATAATCGCCGACCACTAGATCACGAAAGTCAGAAAGAAACGCAGAAACTTTCGACTTCTGCCGGAACGGCTGTGCAACCGCGACCTCTGAGTCGTCAAACAGGTCGCCTGCGCCGAACAGGATCAGACTTGCATCGCTGACCTCCACGCCTTCCGGGAGCAGTGCTTTGACGACTGTGGCCGTGCTCATTTCGCCCGCGAGATAAGAGGCTTCGTCGAGATAGCTCTCGCTGCCCGGAGACGGCGCGCGACTTCCAAGACGAAATGGAACCGCATATTCCGTGAAGATGTCTGCCAGGCGTTCCACTTCTCCCATATTGGGAACGGCGAAAACAACGCGCTTGCCTTCGGAAGTCAGTTTCTTCACTTCTTCGACCAGCGCTGGAATGGACCCATGAAATCGCGTGGTCGGGCGCGAGTGGAACGTGAACGCCTCATTGCCGTCTGAACTGATATCTACATCGGCGATTCCCAGTCGCTCGATATCGATGCCGGGCGTCCCCGTTAGTCTTTGCTCCCACTCTTCCGGCGGGAAGTAGATGTCTTCGGGACGCACGAGCGTACCGATGCCGCTGCGCTCGTGGCGCTCAGTGACTTTGTTCCACCATTCTTCCTGCTTCGCAAGCACCGCCGAAGGCTCATCGACAATGACCACGCTTCGCGGCAGGAGATCGAAGAGATGTTGTCCGCTGCCCGCGACCGAGGCGTAGAATTCCCATCCGGGGAATACGGCCGCCCCGGTTGCAAGCATCGCGTGTTCGATCTCGATTTCGTTTCCACTCAGCCGTCGGCCGGAGAGGCGCGAGTGGATCACGCCGAGCACGCGCTCGTTGACCGGAGTCTCGGTCAGCGGCAGGAGAACAACTTCATCCACCGGAGCAGCCGATCTCTGGGTTGCCGGATCAAACTTTCGGATGGTCTCGACCTCGTCGCCGAAGAACTCAATGCGCAACGGCCGATCGGCTTCCGGCGGATATACATCAAGTATGCCGCCGCGAAGAGCAAATTCTCCGGGCATATCCACCGCGTCGGCGGAGTTGTAACCGACTGTGCGCAGATGTTCGAGCAGCGGATCGACGTCGATCGTCTCGCCACGGCGAACGATGCGCGCGAGGTCCGCGTAATAGTCTGCAGAGTTCAGCCGCATCGCCGCAGCTTCCAGCGGTACGATCACAATCGATGCAGCGCCGGTCGCGATCTTCCACAACACCGTCGCGCGCTCTTCCTGAATGTCCGGATGAGGCGACAGGTTCTCGAACGGCAGCACGTCATGCGCCGGCAGCTTGAGAATTTGCTTTGGATTCAGTGCTCCGGTGAGGTCCGCCATGGATTGCACGATGGGCAGCATCTCTTCTGCCGCGCGATTGCTCTCGACAACAAGGATCAGCGGCGCTCCTGCGGCAGCCGCGAGCAGAGGAAGGTTCAGAGCTTTGGCAGAATTTGTGAGTCCAGAGACACGTCGCCGCCCCGCACGACTCTTCAGGTAGGAGGCCGTACGCTGGAAAGCTGGAGACTTCTCGATGTCCGCTAACAAGTCGCGGACAAAAGGCAGGACCATTGAGCTACAAAGAAATTGTAACAGCTAAGATGCGCTACTCTTTTGCGTCTTCCGAGTAGATGAAGGAAAGGAGCGAAAGGTCGCGTTCAGAGCGCCGTCCTATCCGACCGATTCAGAGACCTCTCTCGGTTTCCACGAGCGTGCGGCGTTCACAAACTCGCGGAAAATCTTCTTCGAGGGCTCATCCTTTTCATACGTACGCTCCGGATGCCATTGAACGGCGAGCACAAAGTGATCCGGTGCGGTGCCCTCGAGCGCTTCGATTACGCCGTCGTCAGGGCACTTTGCGACCACTCTCAGACCATCGCCGGCATGTTCTGCGGCTTGATGGTGGCTGGAATTGACGCGAACGCGCGTTGCTCCCAGCAAAGAAGCAAGTTTCGATTGCGACGCGATCTCGATATTGTGCGCGAACTCAACCGCTCTGCCGGCGGCGTGATTCATGGCGGTGTTCTCGATGTCTTGCACCAGCGTTCCCGTCCGCCATACGTTGAGCGATTGCAGTCCGTAGCAAATTCCCAAAATAGGCTTGTGCAGGTTGTGAGCATCCTGCAGAAGCAACTCGTCGAGATTGTCGCGGCCCGGATCCGCTGCGGCCGTTTTTGGATGTTTCTCAGCACCGAACTTCTGCGGATCAACATCAGCCGGACTTCCCGGAAGGAGCACTGCCTCGCAAGTGGTTACTACCCGAGCTACTTCAGGTGGCGTAGCAGTCGAGCGAATGACAACGGGCTCGCCGCCCTCGCCTTCGATTGCCTTCAGATACTGTGGCAGAGCTCGCTGGTTGTATTCAGGATTCGTCGAGGTCGGCTCGGGAATGGCAATGCGGGGTCTCACGACGATAGTTTACTGGGCAAGGGAGCAAAGGCAGTTTCAAATTTCGGGCTCCAGGTTTCGGCAAAGCCACGAAAGCAGTTTCAAGTTTCGGGTTTCAGTTTTCGGCAAAGCCAGTTCTTAGCAAAGATGTTAGGAATGGCGTTGCCGAAACTTGAAACCGGAAACCCGAAACTGCCGCTCTCACCCGCCCACTTGGAGAGGTACGAGATGAGCTTTGGGAGGAGAGGCGTCGGAATCTTTGCGCTTGCTGAAGGCCATGCGATAGACCGCATCGTACTGGGCTGCCACTACCTCGGAGCTGCGGGTCGCCGCGCATTGTTCACGTCCGGCTAGCCCGAGCGCCCGACGAAATTGAGCATTGCCCGCCAGGAAGCGCGCGCGAAAAGCGATATCTCCAACTTCTGCGGGACGGAACCACAAGCATCCACGACCGTCAGAAGTGGCATCGCGATGCGCTTCCACATCTGCAGCCAGTAGCGCTCGGCCCCGCGCCATCGCTTCCAGCGCAAAGCCTTCGCTTGCGTGTTCACGATCGCAAATCACGACGTCAGCGGAAGCGATTGCCTTCGCCCGCAACTGCGAGTTCAGGACTCGCGTCGAGGATGACAAATTGCATGCCGACGCAAGCTCGCGAACAGCTGCCGCAGAAGCCTCTTCGCAGAGAAACGCAAAGATCGCCTCAACATTGTCCTGACGAACGACTGACGCTACTCGCATCCAGCGCGAGAGAGCATCGCGAAAGTCCCACGCAGAATGATGCGGGAGTCCCGGCACCAGGAAGATCACAGCCTCTGGACCCGTTTCGGTCGCGCATTCAAGCCACTTGCGATCGGGAAGCGATTCGAGCAGTTCAGGCTCAACTGGATCGGGAATCAGAAACACGTTTTCCGGACTCACCCCGCGTTCCAGGCATTCCAGCCGCAGAGCGTGCGTTCTTGCAACCACGGCCGTAGCGCGTGTAAGCACGAAGTGCTCGGCTACGCGGAACGAGCGCGCGAGCCAGGAGTCTTCCGAACAAGTGCCTGCAGCAGAGGCAAGGCGCTCGATTGTCTCGCGTAGCTGATAAACCACGCCCGAGAAGTTCCTCACGGCGGCCATCCCTGCAGCAAAAGCGTGTGCGTGAATCACGTCGGCGGCGATCTCCGTCGCGCCTTCCTGGAGAAGCTTGCGCCATTCCCGCACATGATTCCAGGACTGCAATAGCGATAGCCGCGATCGAGTTCCGTTTTGGCACTCCTGCAATACCGGACCTAAGCCGCTGCCACTCGGCGTCAAGAGAAATGGACGCATTCCGACTGCAATCTGTCCTTCAATCAGCGGCAGAAGGTCGCGACTGGTCTCGGCTGCGTGGACTACACTCCATGCGTGCTGTTTCCGAGTTTTTTTCGAAATGGCAGAATCCCGCTCGCCGGCTTTCATTAAGCGGGCACTCTTCGATCTTCCGGGATGGGGGAGTCCGGCCGGGAGCATCGTCAGCTATGACACTTCCTTTCGCTCCTGCATGAGCAGTTGCGAGTAGGTAAGTACCTGGTTGCGACCGCGTGCCTTCGCGGCATAGAGCGCGGCGTCAGCACATTCAAGCAGCTTCTGCCTGCAAGTTGCGTCGCGACCATATACAGCTATTCCGATGCTGATTGTGAGCTTCTCGTGGCCATCGAGAGCTTCGATTTCAAAGTTCGAATTTTGCACTGCCTTGCGCACGCGTTCCGCCACTGATATAGCCTCTTGCTCCTCCGCTTCGGGAAGAATGATTACGAATTCCTCTCCGCCATAGCGCGCGACTGTATCGACTTCGCGCATATCTTTCATGAGTAGTGACGTAACTTGGCGCAGCACCTGATCGCCCACGTTGTGGCCGTGGGTGTCGTTCAAAGTTTTGAAATGATCGATATCGACCATCAGGAGAGAGAAGGTCTCGCCTTTGCGGTCGGAACGCTTTACTTCGAGATCGAGTTGCTGTTCGAAATAACCCCGGGTACGCAAGCCGGTAAGGTAGTCAGTGAAAGCAAAGCGCAGCAAGCCCTCACTAGCCTGCTCGCGCGTGAGCAAATTTTCCGCTACTAGAGAAAGCGTCCAAAGTAGGTGCGCGTCTTCTTCCGTGAATGCTTCTGCAGATTTGCTGAAGAGTTGTAGCGAGCCGAGAACACGTCCTTTGACGAACATTGGGATAACTAGCGCTGAGTCCGCGCCTGCAGCTTCAAGCTCCGAATCGGCTTTTTCGTGCTTGCCTTTCGCAATGACCATGGGAGTGGCGTGCTGGCTCACCCAAAAATGCAGAAGATTTCCTCCCCACGGCGCCTGCGGACTGCAATGAATGGGACCGCGTTGCAGACGCAGCTCTATCTTTTCCTGCGGCTCATTCCAAAAATAGACGCACGCACCATCGAAGCTGACAATCGTAGCGGCTAAATCGCAGATCAGATTCAGCGCGGGACCGAGTTGCATCTGCGAGCCTGTAATGGTTGCTAACCGCAGAATTGCTTGCACGCTGCGCCAGCGTCTGCCCAGAATTTCGGCGCTTAGCTCGCTCTTGATAGGGATGGCGAAGCTGGCTACTTCGAAATTGGGATCATGCGGCATGGATGCAGGCGCTGTTTGAGACAAGCTGAGCAGAGAAGCCAAGGCAGTTCTGCCGTTTGTAAGATGCCGAATCTTCAAGCCTTCGTGGTATCGATCTAATTACCCTTAGTGCAATGACCCGCGTCCGCCGACTTCCACGTTCCAGATCTCACGGTCAAAAGCCGAAAAAAACGGGTGTATTTCCGATAAAAACCGGGCAAGCGCCGAGCAGGAGATTGCACCAAATTAAGGCAGTCTCCGTAGGTCTAGGCGAATGAAGGACTTGCAAACTTCCGTGCTGCAGGTCTAGGATTGTGTCTGCTGTGAACGCGTTCTACCCCGAGAACGCGTCGCTCGCGTCGCCCGTTCCAAACTTTGTAAGTTGCGGTTCCTAGTTCTTTTCCCGTGTTGAGACCCTCGCGTCCCGGCACGCCTACGGAGAAGCCTCATGGCTTGGTACGCGTACTGCATTACGGAACAAAAAGCGTTCCTCGGATCTATTCGTTCTCGTCGTCCTTTCCCAGTCGAAAATCTTGCTGGAGTTGGCAATAACCAGGTATTTGCGTATCCCAGCGGCGAATTAGCGGTCATAGTAAGCGAATACACGCCGGGAGAATTGAATCAGCAGGCAGTGATTGAGCACGCGCGCGTTGTGAGCGAGTGCTTCCGCAACACAACCGTGCTCCCGTTCCGTTTTGGGACTATCTTCGACAGCGACGAGGCCCTCCGTCGCGCGCTTCGCTCCAACCGCAAAGCGTTTACCGATTCGGTACTGCGCCTCAAGGGCAAGGCCGAAATGCACCTCAAGCTGGTGGTCAAGGACGGTTCGCTGCGGGAAGCAATGAACGACATCGAGCTGCCGGACTCAGTCGGTGGCGAGTATCTATCGAGACTGCGAGAGAAGGCCGCCCGACAGCGTGAGCGTCAGACCAAGGCGCGTGCCCTCTCGGTTCAGGTAAATCGCCTGTTCCACCCGCTCGAAGAAGAAGTCAGTTGCCGGAAGGACGAAACTGGCGGCATGCTCATCGATATTGCCCACTTAATCGACGAAAAGGCCATTGAGCGCTATCAAAATAGCTTCAGCAGCGCTGCGCGGCAGCTAAAAAACTGTGAAATCCTGATCAGCGGCCCTTGGCCTCCGTACCACTTCACTCCAGGAAGGTTGCGGAGCCCCAAGGCCGAGGCTTAAAGCTCAGCATTCATCAACCAAATGATCCCAGCCAACCATGGCTGGGATTCTCTTTTTGGCTAGATCGTGCCCACCAGCCAATAGACGCCTCCGACGTACCTCAAAATTGTCTTCCGCATTCTCCGAAACATGGCTAACATAGGCATCCAAGTACCACTCTTTGGAATCTGAGTACATTGTTTTTGAGCCAAAAGCTTGGAGTGCGCCCATTTACGGGCTTAGCAATAGGTGGATCGCGCTCGCGTAAGTACTTTGTTTTCTGCCGTTGAGCGCGGGTCAGAAGTTTTCCACAGAGAAAGGCACGCGATTGCAGGCGAAGACGAGGATTTTGATCGCCGACGACGATCAGGCGACAGCCAAATCGGTGGCCGATTATCTCTCTCGCCGCAACTTCGAAATCGCCTTTGCCGGTAGCCACGAAGAAAGCCTTCGCTCGATTCGCAGTTTTGATCCTTCCCTCGTTTTGCTGGATTACACGCTGCCACCAATCGACGGCGGCGAAACCCTTGAAAGGCTAAAGCAGTTGCGGCCGGAGTTGCCCGTGATCGTATATTCGGGTCATTCTGCTCCCGAAGTTATCTTCCGCGTCTCCAAGCTCGGAGCCGACGACTACATCGCCACCCCTTTCCAGCTTAATGAGTTGTACTCCCGAATCTCGCGTGCTATCGAGAAGCGCTCAGCTTCTGATGGTGGCGGACAACTGCGCGATCGCGTTCGCCAGCAGAGCGACTTTGCAACCCTGTTCGGGACGAGCGCTCGCATGGAAGAGATCAAGAACACTATTGAGCAGGTGGCGGACACGAATGCGACTGTACTGATTCGCGGCGAAAGCGGAACTGGCAAAGAAGTTGTGGCCCGTATGATCTATCACCATTCTTTGCGCCGCGATAAGCCATTTGTGAAAGTGAACTGCGCCGCGATTCCGCATGAATTGCTCGAAAGCGAATTGTTTGGCTACGAGCCGGGTGCGTTTACGGGCGCAAATCGGCAGAAACTCGGCAAATTCGACCAAGCGAACTACGGAACATTATTCCTGGATGAAATCAGCGAGATGCATCCAGCGCTACAGGCCAAACTGCTTCACGTACTGCAGGATGGGCAATTCTCACGGCTGGGCGGCAAGCGGGATATTGCTGTGGACGTCCGCGTACTGGCCGCAACTAACAAATTTCTCGAGCAAGCCGTGGGACAAGGTGCCTTTCGCGAAGATCTGTTCTATCGCCTGAACGTTGTTACCGTTCACATTCCTCCATTGCGCGAGCGCCGCGAGGAGATTCCCCTCTTTCTCGATTTATTTCTACGCAAGTACAGCGAGTTCTACGGCAAGCAGCCACCGCCCTTTAGCGACTATGCGGTCTCGCGCATGATCGAGTATGAATGGCCGGGAAATATCCGCGAGCTCGAAAACTTGGTCAAACGGTACGTGATTGTCGGGAACGAGTCGCAGATCATCCGCGAATTGTCGACCCATAAACCGATCGTGCATTCGCAGGCGATAAATGGGAGTACGGCTCCTGGGCCGCAGACCGCCGAAGATATACAGCCAGCCGAGCCAGTGCCGACTGCTCCTCCACGCTCCTCGCGCTCCAAATACGTCGGCACCGACGATGAGCGTCCATCTTTGCTTGAGATCGGGCGTCGTGCTGCGATGCACGCCGAACGAGAAGCAATCCAGCGGGTGCTTCAAGAAACGCGTTGGAACCGCCGTCAGGCGGCCCGAATCCTGAAGATCAGCTACAAGGCTCTGCTCAACAAGCTTAAGTTAATGGAGGACCAAAGTACCGAGGTTGAGCAGACGCAAGCCTAAAAGTGGTACTTGGATACCACATTCCAGTGCAGCTGAATTTCATTGCTTATTCCGTCTGAATAACACTTAGGGTATTGCAAGAGTTGGGGAACCCGCATGAATGCTGCGCATTTCTAAGTTGCGCGTTTTCAACACCTAGCAGCCGCCACTTTGGTTTT
>CAYNPS010000030.1:0-36040 GCA_964399125.1 uncultured Terriglobales bacterium | reverse complement strand
GTGTCAGGAATGTGCCCGGTCCAATCTGTCAGCTATGTGCCCGGTCTGTACCGTCCGCTTACGAACCGCCCCCCTCAGGAGTTGCATTGTTGATGACGCGATTCTACTCACGAGAGAGCTGCGCAACAGTGAAATTCAAATGAAACAACCAAAGCCGCCCCAAGCAAACAAAAGCCCTCGGCCGTGACCGAGGGCTTTGCCAAATGCAATAACAGTATGAGCTTGATTACAAACGTTCGGGGCCTGGGCGAAAACGAACCTGCTGCTGTCTGCGGTCTGCGAGTCTGTCACGCAGCAGCAGGTTGGTGAATGAATTTGCGGCGGAACAATCCAGCAAACTCGGCCAGGCAGGTACCGAGGAGGAGACCTCCCCACGACGCCTCTGGGACGGGCACGACAGGGTTGCCGGCATACCCGCTGTTGCTCGGTGACGCCATATGACCGGCGAAGAAACCACTGCCGCTTCCACCCGAACTGGCTATCTCAAACGTCGAAATGGATGCATTGGATGCGAATTGCAATATGAAGGAGAAGCTACAGCCGCTTCCTGGGACACCACTGGTCACCATGCAAACATTACCCATGGAACCGCCGTTCTCTCCAGTGATGAACGTGTTTCCGAAACTACCCCATCCATCCTCATTGCCTGAGCCGGAGAGGCTGTAAGAGCCGACTTCACCGGATGCCGAGAGCAGTGTCGGGGCAAGACTGCTGTTAAATCCAAATTTGTCCACAACCCAACCGGACAATAAGCTGCTCACCGTGAAAGTAGCTTGGTTTTCAAGATACCTCTCAGGAAGATTACATACCGGACTATCCCACCAAACAAGTGCGTGTTGTATGAAGAGGAGCGAAGGGCCGATTTGATGCGCAGTGAACACGAACGATTTTGATCTGCAATCATCCTCGACAGCAGACGTGGGATGGGCTGAACCTGAGCAGTTATTTCGTTACCGATAAGGACGGAGCAGCGCGACCTGCGACGGCCAATTGGGACATTGGCGCGTATTTCCACTAGCCTTCCAGAGCTATTCGCGTGGCAGGTGGCCGGATGACGCTGTAAAGCGCAATTGGTTTTGACCGCTCGGAGCGCTCAAGCAGCCGGCACAACGCAATTTCGATTAGCAGAGCTAGCCCGAAGAATACGAAACCTCCGTCGTGGTGCAGCCAACCAGTCATGAACCCGGGATCTACCTTGACAGCCAAGAACGAGAGAGTGGCAATCCGCAATCCATTTTTGAACAGTACCACAGGAAAAACGGAAGCCAAAAGAAGCAGTCTTCGCCAGCCAGAATGAAGGGAGAACTGGGCCTGCAGTGCCACCCACAGGAGGAGAGTGATGCTGGAACGGATCCCACTGCATTCCTCCGCGACTACAACCGCCAAGTTTGAAAACTGAAAGGTTAGTCCTTCTCGCAAATAAGGTATACGCGACAGCGACAGCAGCCAATCCGTCACGCCAGCGGACCCGACTTGCAAGCCTGCGATCACTCTGTCGAGCAAAACACCAGGGACCGGCACCAGCGCATATAGGAATAAAATCGAGAATCGCGCTGCCTTCCAAGCCTCACGACCATAGCAAAGACGAAATGCACCAACCCAAAATGTGACGCTTGCAAAAACCGCAACAGTGAAACTGTCGATCGGGCCAGTACTGGAAAGAAACCAGTGGGCAAAGACCCAAGAAACAATACCCGCCGCAATCAGCAACTTTCCCTCAGCAGCGCGGTCATTCGAAGCGAAGATTTCATGTCTGCTCCGGTAGATCATGACCGCAGACAGCAAAGGGATGAGCAGTAGATATGAATATCGCTCATTACTCAGGGACAGCCGCCACCATGCCATCCAAGTTTGGCTACTAAGCAGTGCCATACCAATGCAAATCCCCAGACAAATGGCAGCCTGGGAGGCGAGGCGGACAGGAGATCCTGTGACTTCAGTTGTCATTTTGCCTAGCGGCCTGCGCGAATTGATGGTCACGGGTGGAGCGCCTCTCTCCGGTTACAGTTCCCAACGAGCGATTGGGGACAAGAGTATCAACTATATCGAGATACACGCTCTCTGCTCTTTCCCAATCGCTCCTCTCAGCAAACGCAAGGCCATTTCTGGCTAGTTTGCTCCGAAGGCTCGGATTCTCGATGAGCTCCAACATTCGAGCCGCTAGATCGTTTTCATCACCACAGCGGAAGAACCGTACTAACGAGTCGTTGAAGTAATATTTGTCGACATCAGTGGCGGCTACTATCAATGGAATGCCCAAGGCCATGAACTCAAGGGTCTTGGTACTGAACGCCTCATTCCCGAATGAATCGCCCCTTTTCGGAACCAAACCCAAATCCGCATTCTCCATAATTGTGGAGATCTCGCTTAGTGGAACAGAATCGCGCATTATAACGCGGCTATCCAAGCCCAATTGATGCGTCAGTTCTCTCAACGCCTTCCGCTCCGGACCTTCGCCATAGATGTGGAATTCCGCATGGGGCGCTTGTTTCCGAATCGCGGCCAAAGCTCGAATGGCGATGTCTACTCCCTGGTGCCACCCCAGAGTTCCAGGGTAGAGCATTACGAAAGAGCGTTGTTTGCTGGTCTTGCCCTTACGGTGGAAAATGCGCCGGTCTGCATAATTCATGATGGATGTGCACTTATTCTCCGGGACGGATCGAGCGGTCAAACGCTCGCGCCAAATGTCATTTGCGATGATGACATGATCGGCAAACCGCGCGGACGCCCGTTCGAGCAGTACCATCAGCTTGAACGTAAGTGAATCCCTAGTCGAATGGAATTTGCTGGCATAAAGCTCCGGCAAAACGTCATGGATATCGAGAATTATTCTAACCCCGGTCAACTTCGGGAGTAGCGCCGCAAAAACCAGAAAGTCGGGAACTGAATGAACATGAATGAGGTCATAGGGTCGTTGGTAATGCTTGCGCGCTATTATGCTTGCCGACCGAAATAGAAAAGTGGCAAGACGAAACAGGTATTCTAGCTTCCCATGCTCGTTGCGGACCCGAGTTTGCACTTTTATAACATTGACGCCGTTTATCACCTCATCTGGTTCATTGGCCGTACGGCGAAGGGAAATCACGGTCACATGATCGCCACGCGCCGCCAAGGTCTCCGCGTATCGCATTACCCGACTGTCCCCATCATAGTGGGTGTATGCCAGGGTACAGACATTGAGAGGGCGCCTGTCGCTTGCCGAGGCAGTTTCCATGGGCCTCACACCACAGCGCCGGCTGGACTGGTCACAGTCGCTGCCACTCGATAGGTGATCTCGTTGCCGCAGAGATCGGCATAGCCGATGCGGGCGCGTTCGCTTCCAGGACCTTCGACTCGCCAGTCAGCGCCATCGCCGACCAACTTCAGCTTGCTCCGAATTCTCCACCAGGTACTCACTTCGCGTGGCAGCGGAATCCAGACATTCTCATGGTTCCGGAGGTCCGCTAAGCGCTGGAGTAGTTGTCGGTAGAGGCACTGAGCCCGCTTGTCCCGAACATAGTCGGGGTGAACCAGAATAGTGGTCAGGCCGTGCTTCCCTCGGATCGACTCCACTTGGCGCTGCCACAATTCAATTCGGTACTCCCGAACAAAGTGAAACAAAGCGTAATCCTGGGTAGTAGTGAGGGGTAATTCTACCAAGCTGCCGTTAAAATACGGAAAGACGGTGCAACATCCTCCGCGTTGCGGTTCCAGGTGGGCCGCGTTGGGGACAGACATGTCATATTCAAAGTCAAGCGCCTGGTACCATTGCTGATTGCGATACATTGCCCCGGCGCGAAAGCCGTGGGCTGCAAACTCCCGCGCGTAACGGTTCACCGCTTGCACTTGTTGCGCGAAACGACGCTCATCTTGAAATAGGCTGCCGTCGTGGTTCAAGTCGTGGATGTTAATTTCAAAGCCCCTACGGCGTATCTCGTCAAGAAATGTGGCGGAGACCCGATAGCGCTCTTCTGGAATAATCTGAAACGACGACTTAATTCCGAAGTCGTCGTCCATATCCATGAGCGCGGAGCAGAAATCCCGTCCGGCCCTGGTCTCTACATCGTGAGTAACAAGGGCGCAAGCGTCATATCCATCAGGCCAGAACCATATGAAGGGTATGGTCTTCAGCCCCTGTGCCTGCATCATTGAAACCAAAAGCCTTTCGAAAATGGTCTCCACAGTGCAGTCCACGGGCCAATGGGGGAAAGCGATTTCTCGCCATCCCCTCAATTGAACTCGCTGCAAATGCTTCCGGAACGCGACCGGCATGAAAGGCCGCAGCATGCAATAGATTTTGCCAGCAATTGACTCGATTGCAACTTGCCGCGCCTCCACGGGATAACGCTCAAGTAGCAAACTATCCAGCACTTGGTCTGGATCGAATGGAAGGTTCAAAGTGCCGTTATCACTCGAGAAATCCCCAGAGGCATCGAACAACTCTCCACCGATCGAAGACGCGAGCAAGCCTGACGATGTAGCGCCATAGCAGATAGTATCTTCACCCAACTTGAAGAACCCCTGCTGTGCCGGAAGCCCGGCATCGCATGTCATGCTGACACCGTTTTCTGGTAACCGATACCTTTCTAAGAGCCGACGTGGTGCCAGTTTTCGCGTTGGTCCGGAATCGGGAAAGTCAGTGTTCGGTTCTGCAGCCGGCAAAGCCTGGAAATCCTGCGCGGATCCGGAATCGAATGTTCTACACGAGATCGCTGATGCAGAACCTTTACCGCAAGTTAGCAGGTCCACAGATGCCAAATACTCCCTAATCTCGAACTCCCATCTATGTTCTGCCGTGTACCTGAGACCCCCGGCTATCAACCGATCCCTTAACACGCTATCGCGGTGTACTGATATGACGGCCGCTGCCAGATCCGCTTCGTCTTCAGGCCGAAAATAGCGAATTACAGAATCGTCGAAGAAACACTGCTCGATTTTGGTTCGGCTAGCCACGACAGGAATTCCCATGGCCATGAATTCCGGTATTTTCGTGCTGGCGGCCTCGTCGCCAAACCGGTCTCCACGTTTTGGGACCAACCCCAAATCGCACTCGGCCAGTCTTTGCAACAGTGCGGTGGTGGGTACATAATCATGGAAGAGAACTTTTCGTGTCAGGCCCAGCTCTTTGGTCAGGCGAACCAAATCGGGTTTGCTAGGTCCCTCGCCCTGAACGTGTAATTCGGCTTCGGGTATAGCCCGCAGTATCGCCGGAAAAGCCCTGACTGCAACATCAAGCCCCTGATGTCGGTTCAAACTCCCGGGATAAATGATGCGGAATGTGCCGTCTTGCCGATGCCGTTGCTGGGGGCGAAACAACCTGGTATCCGGGTAATACCAGAACATACTGCATTTGGAACGGGGCGCCGAGCGTTTGGAGACTCGTTCTAACCAGATAGGATTCGCTACTATAACGTGATCGGCAACGCCCGCAGACAACTTCTCGATACCAGTCAGCAACCCGAAAATTGGCCCCGAAAACCCGAACTTACTTGCATAAAGTTCAGGCATCAGGTCGCGCAAATCTAGGACGAGTTTAGCTCCGAGTAGTTTCGGCAACAGCCCCGCAAAAACCAAAAAGTCGGGCACGGACTGAACATGGATTACATCGTACGGTTCTCTAAAATGGCGCCGGGTGAGAAAGAGCGTGGTCTTTGAGAGAAACAGGAACGTCCTACGCAAGTAATCTAGGACACCGCGCTCGTCAATTGTTCTCGACTGAATACGAAAAACATCTACCCCGTCGATCCTCTCGTACTTCGGATAATTCGGATGCCCGACTGCAACCACCTCGACTGTATCGCCGCGGGCGGACAAAGCCCGGGCAAATTGCATCATATGGGTATTGCGCTCGTAGAAACGCTGGGCGACTAGGCAGACTCTCATGGCTGGTTTACGTTAACCGACATGTTTATATAGAATCTGGCCCGCCAGCGCTAGCGCGGAGAGAGGCATTCGTTTCAAAACCGCCTGTGAGACGCTGCTCATCGTGTCATCATTCGTTTTAAAACCAGAGGCCGGATACCGCCAGTAGGTAAGCTCCCTTCGTTCGGCGCCCCAACGATCCTTGTAGGCAATCAGTCCAGTGCCATCGGACCGTCCCAAATCCAACTCCTCCATACCTCGCGCTTTCGCATCTTGGATGAGATTCCACAGCAGAAAGGCACCGCCGCCCACCGCACGAAAGGCGTCATCCGAGCAACTGTACTTGTAGGTAACGCAATTCCGAATGGTAAGGGCAAGAATGCCTGCAATCGGCTGGTTCCCCTTTGTTACTGCCAAGAAAATCTGGAAGTCCTCTCCAAAAAAGGAGGCCAAATTCCGAAACCACTGCAAAGGTTGGGGAGGCACTCCATGTCGGCGGCGAGTTGCGACGAGTAGATGGTAGAAATCACGAATGCTGGAATCGTCCCGCCCAATTGTGCAGCTCAGACGCTCGCGCTCCGCGCGGCGTATTTTGCGCTGAATGCAATCTTTATGAAACCCGTCCCAGATTGCCGCCAGGCTTGGGCGTAAGTCCAGCGTGTGATATGTGAACACCTTGAATGGACCGAATCCAGCCGCACCGTTCCATTGCGTTCGGTCCCAGGAGCGTGGCCGCAGCTCGATATATTGCGCGCGTTCGCGACTGCCGATCTCCGTCAGCGAAGCCAGTAACTTGCCGCATTCTTCGATCGAGGAGAATAATGGATCGCAATGATCTGAAAAAGGCAAAGAAACTATCCGGCGGCCAGTCAGCCAACTGTGAATATGGCAACCAGCTATGCCGTTCTGAATTTCGGCTCCTGGCCCGGACGTAGTAAACACTACGGGCCGGTGGCCATAGGTGCGGTACAGCGCCGCCAGCCACGCCGAAGTGTGAAAAACAGACGCGTGCGGACTGCGAGCTAGAAACTCCCCCCAGCGGGTGTCGACTAGGGGGTCGATTTCGAAGATGGCCAAAGAATTCTCCTAACCGGCCGCAAACCTATCGCACCTTGCAGCCGTTTCGACTGTTCTTGGCGAAAGAAGTCCATGAATTCATTGGACACGGCCCGCGGCTGCCCCGAGAACCACGCCCACAGAAAACCGGCCGACCTTACAACGGCTCCGGCCACGAGCGGCGGTTCGTTCCAGCGGCGGAGGCAACGAATCGCTTCAAACACCGGGTAGTACCCCAATGAGAAATCCATGAGGCCTTGGCGAAACCGCCCCCGGACCAAGCCGCCTGCGCTCGCCGCTCGTCGATGGTGATGGACAATCAATTCAGGAAAGGACCGCACCTGCCAGCCATGCATCCGAACCCCCACCTCGGCATAGGTATCGGGTCCGCCGTAGGGGAGCGCCGGATAGCCGCCTATGGACTCGAAACACTCACGTCGAAACAACTGCACGGCATGCGGAACGGAGCCGACATTTTGAGTCGTGAGCGGCTTGAAAATGCCACCTTTCATTTCGTGGATCCAGCCTCCGGCCAATCCTAACCAATCATTGTTTTCGAATTTTGAAAGGAGCCGGGCAAAGTAGTCCCGCCCGAACGAAATGTCCGCATCGATATTCCCCACAAAGTCGCTTTCGACTCCTTGCAAATGCAGATAGCCGACCCCGATTGCGTTCGCCTGTGCCGCAAAATTGCGAGGGTGATCCTCGGTCAGGCGAACGAGGCGAATGAAATCGTAGCGCTCAGCTGCGGAGCGCACGACATTATCCGTGTCGTCCGTTGAGCCATCGCTCACGATAATCCATCGCACTGGTCGTATCGTCTGCGAGGCAACAGAAGCTATCGTTAAGCCGATAAACTTCTCTTCGTTGTATGCGGCGGTTATCAAAGCGTAGCGAGCCGTTGGCATGTATACCTCGCGAAATCGAATGATCGCTGCCCGTCGGAAGATTGACGGGAGCGAGCGTCGCGTCAGATTTCTTGTGTCGCCCCGATTTTCGTGGTAGCGCGATAGTAGTAGTATTGCACGATAGATTGCTCTGACTTGGGCCACAGCCAGATCAGATCAGCCGGGAGATTGCTCTCCGGCTTTACCCGGTTTCTGCCATACCTCGCGCCAACACCTGACCGCGGTTGAGCCATAGTTGGCCCTTGCCATATCGGTGCCCCATCGCGATGAACGGCCGTTCGACCAACGTAAAGGAGGCGCTCGCCAACAGGATGATCAGCGGGGTTATAATGAATCCGGCACCAGCAAGCCACAATGCCGAGGGATGAAAGTTAGGAATTCGGGTTAGAACTTCATGCTTGATAAACCACAGCATGATTCCATGGCCCAGATATACACTGTAGCTGATTTCACCCATCCAGCGGGCACCCGGCAGACTCAACAATCCGAATAAGGTATTTCCTGAGGCGATGACCACAAAAAACACGGTCAACAACCCGATCCCAGCCACATTGAAAGGGTCGTAAACAAACAGGCCGACACACGCGAGGCACAGAAGAGCGACCCAGGCTGCTGTTTTACCCCGCGCCAACTGGACACGGTTTAGGTCTACACTCCAATACACCGCGACAATACCGCCGAGAAAAGCCGAGGCAATTGAAAAGCTCAAATGGTTGAACGCGAACAGTGCAGCTGCTGCTCCTCCAGCTAGTGCCTTTCTCCATGGGGGCCTTTCTTGAAGGAAGACAATCGCGAGCAGCGGTAATGAAACATAGAAGCATGCCTCGTAGAGTAGAGTCCAGGCAACACCACCAAAGATCATATCTTGGTGCCGATTGATAATAGGCATGTGGAAGAAGGACCACTTGACAGCTTCCTTCACAATTGCCGAAGCCGGCTCCCGGGCTGTCCAGTTGCTTTCATAGGCAACCACTAGAAAGAGCAGTGAGACGAACAGCAGATAGAGGGGGTAGATCCTGAACACTCGGGAAGTGAAAAAGTTCTTGAGTTCCAACCCGCGTTTCGCGTGAGCTCGCCCCCAGAACAAAAAGGCCGTTATCATGAAGAAGATCGCTACGCTTCCCCTGCCTAGTTCATTCTGGAGATTGTGCGGCGGCGCCCAAGACCCGTGGCGAAGATTAAGCCACATCAGCATGTAGTGATGGACAAAAACTCCGAACGCAAGGAAGCCCCGGATGCCATCAACGGCCACGTATCTTGCTGAACTGTTGATTTCCGACCACAAGCCCTGGTTCAGAACCCACCGCACCCACAGTGAGCTCGTAAGGAGGGCAAGCAAATAGCAGGCAATCGCAATCAACACCAGCAACAGGGTGTCGTTCCGCAACCACGACACGAGGGCACTCGCCATGCCGCTTCCTCTTTCATTTCCTCCGTCGATTCAAATCCCGAACCCGCTTCGAGCGAACAAGGAATCTCAATTGCAGTAGCGCCCTCTGTTGCAATCCGTCGCCATCGGGCTAGTAGAGGGCGCAACTGTAGCAGCTTTCCTGGCTGTGTGGCCATTGGTCATTTGCTTGTCGGAACCGAAGTCAGACCGGAGAGCGAAGCCAGACAGGACCAGCTTCGCTTGACCTTGAATGCCCAGTCGGAACGGCGGTCGGCCTGCAAGAAAAAGAGCAGGGCGTAGCTCGTGACCCGGACGGCCTGATGCAGGCATATCATCGCCTGGTATGCCAGCACCGAGGCTTTGACGTGATGCTTCCTGAAATACTGTAAGTTAGCGCGGTACATCTCGACGTAAAAGCGCGCAGGCGTCCGCGAGGAGCTCGCCGCTCCGTAATGCAAGGCCTCGGCCTCGGCGCAGTAGACCACCCGCCACCCGGATTCCCGGAAGCGGCAGCACCAATCGATATCCTCGCCATACATAAAGAAAGTCTCGTCCAGTCTCCCGACGTCGGCAATCGCCTCCTGCCGTGCGACCCAAAACCAACCGCTCACAACTTCCACCTCCGCGCTATCTATGTACGAGAAGCTGCGCGGTTCGAAGCCGCCCAACGCGCGGGAATGCGGGAATAGGGAATGTAAACCCAGAGCCACGCAGAACGTGTTCCACACGGTTGGCAAGTTCTTCACCGACAGGCCGATACTGCCGTCCGGTGCTAACATTTTCGGACCAAGTAAACCGATGCGCGGGTCGCGTTCCAGGTAGTTCAGCATAGTGTCGATACAACCTGCAGGAACGACTACGTCCGAATTCACCAGGCAGAGATATCGGCCCTTAGCCGCCGCCATCCCGATGTTGTTCCCCTTCGCAAAGCCCATGTTCGTTTCATTCTGAATCAGCTTCACTCGGGGGAATCCCTCGCGGATTGCTTCCGGCGTTCCATCACTCGAATCATTGTCGACCACGATAAGCTCCATCGATCGCGAACTCGGATGCGCGTACAGTGACTCCAAACACTCCAGCACATACTGCTTTGCGTTCCAGGTCACTACCACAATCGAGATGTCAGGTGCGGCATCAGAGATCATAGTGTCTCAATCTCATTCGCGCAGTCGCTGGAACAGGCTGAGCGCCCAATATCTTGTTAGCCCAAGGCCACTTTTTCGGCGAAGGCGAAGCCGCAAGGCGCGCAATCTTTTCGCCCGCCGCGAATGTCGGCGCCGCGGCAATCATCGCCAGTAGTCCGTACCACAACAGGAAGCTCTGATCGAAATACACGATTCCAAAGAACGCGACCGTGGTGGCAAATAGCGTCGAGCCGATGGCCCACATCAACTGCGCATCCTGGGGCGAAGGTTCCGCTTTCCTTCGGGCAGCGCCGATGATTTTGTAGGCATAAACAAAGATCGCAAGATACAAACCGAACGTAACCAGCCCGCCGCTGAGGCCGGCACCGACATATGTATTATCGACGTCCCACATGTCCCAACCCCAGTCGGCATTGCTTTGCGTTCCCACCAGCCACCAGTCTCCAAAATGGCGGATGAAGTTGTCGATCAGCATCGCGCGGTGCCATCCACTGCCCCCTAACAACCCGCTCGCTTTCGCCATCAGAAACCAAACTGGAACCTTCATGCAGAGCTGCAGGATGACCAGAAGAATGATGGCGCCCCAGCGTATGGCGCTCAGTTTTTTTCGCTCCCGCCACATGACCAATGCTGCGATGGCAGCCGCAATGGACAGGATGGGCGTACTGGACGAACTGGAGAAGACCATCACGCATGCCGCCGCAATCCCAAGCGCCGCGATTGCGCGGTTTCGTCGGTCAGATTGCCAGAGCCCGACAAAGAGTGGAATGAGAGTTGCACCGACCGTGCCTGCGATGATCGAGTGCGCGAATGGCCCCTGCGCACGTACGCGCCCCTCTCGCATTTCCGACAACTCGTGCGCTCCCATTAAGGAAAATAGATTATTCCCTGTGAGGTGTTCCCTTAGCATCAACGGCGCAATCAGGATTGTGACAACTGCCAGAAGCTTGATGACCCGTACGACATCGGTTTTGTCGTGAACGGTCAGTCGCAGCAGGAAATATGCTCCTAAGGTGGAATAGAGAAACCCGAGTCTATTGATAACAGTGCCCGCCTCCCCCCAGAGCAGTATGTAAGCAGCCGCATTTGCCAGCGCCCACAGGAGCACGACACGATCGAGTACGTTCCATTTTGGAACAGCAAAGTCTCTCCGAACCAGGTACCGCAACCACCCCGCAAGTAGCAGAAGTCGATAAGTCATGAAGTGCAGACCCAACACTACGACGTTCAGCTCCATGGGAAGCAAGAAACCTGCTGCGAGAAAGCTCAGGATGACGTATCGCCGCGGCAGAAGGAAAATAAGAATGATCGCCGCACACAAGACACACAGTCCCAAAGGTGTGGTGATCGTATCTCCACCACCTCCGAAGTAGTAATTCTGGGGCAAGTCATGTCTTGTGTTCATTACAATCCTTCACTGAGGCTCATGACGCCCTTCGCCGCAACGCATCTTCATACGCCATTTTCAAAGTGTCAGCTGCCTTGGACCACGTCAGATCGTCCCGGCTCTCTACACAGCCTTTCCGTAAGTGAGCCATCAGTTCTGGATTGCAGTGCAACTCGGTGATCTGCTTTCGCAGAGTCTCGACATCACCAACGTTATGAATAAGCGCGTTTTTTCCATGACGGCAAACGCCTTCACAAACCGTAGAAACAAGTGGAATGCATCCACTTCCAATTGCTTCCATGCAAACAAGGGGCGAGCCCTCCTCCAGTGTGGGGAGCATCAGAATGTCAGCGGTGCGCATGAGGTACGGAACATCGCTCCGATGGCCGAGCTGGACGACACTGGGATGTTCGAGGAGGTAAGCGAACTTTTTCTTAAATTCTGAACTCAGTTCTCCCGCGATCAGAAACATGCCGTCATGAATTGCGGGAGAATAAATCCAGGCTTCCAGTGCGTGGTGCAGTCCTTTCCGGACAGCATCGACACCGACCCACAGAGCTCTAATCTTCACTTGAAGGCCGGGATCCCGGGGAATGTCGGGGAAGAATCGGTTCTCGTCATAGCCATACCGATGCCGAAGGATGTTTGTGAATCCCTTATCCCGAAAGGTCTTGGCCGAGAACTCGCTTGGACAGAGCAGATAGTCGGGAGCGGCGAACTCGGCCTCTTCGCGTCGCAGCACGGATTCGCGATGCACATAGTCATCATGCGGTTGCACGCCAATCCTTTTGCACTCCTCGCCAACAGTTTCATAGCAATAGCGAGTATGTGCATTCGGGCGCTCCAGCACTGTCGGAATGCCGCGTCGCTTGGCTTCCTTCAACGTTTCCAAGGCACCGCTGGGCCAACAGTGAACTACGTCAATCTTTCCGACAAGGGACTTCAGACGACGCGCAACGATCAAATCATGAAGCTGGAGAGCTCTCTTTCCGAGGAGCCGATACGGTACTCGATATTTTCCCCTTGAAAGCGTAGGCCACACAGAGACGGCATTCGGAAGCGGGCGAGACTGAGACCCGGCCATAAGCAGAACGTCAATACCAGATTCAGACAGGCATCGAACTTGTTCCCATGCGGTGTAGCAGATGCGACCCGCTCCGATGCGGTGAGGAAATGAGTAGAGAATCCGCATAAGGTTTGCCGTCAGATGGTTGCTTCCGGTTTTTCTACAGTGCTTCGGAAATAGAAGCTAGTTTCGCCTCGCTGCGTACGCGAGAATGAATGCACCGCTGCCTCGACAGCGGCACTACATCCTGGCCGCAGCTGATCGTGTAACTCGATCATCAAACAACGCACGCCCGCCAACCACCGGGAATCCTCGAATACCTCTTGCTCAGCACCCTCAATATCGATTTTGGCAAGGTCAATGGTTGAAATGCCTACCTCTCGCATGAGCGTGCGCATCGTAATTGCTCGCACTTCAACGCCTCCTCCCTCACGGGTGATGAAGCCCACTTCACCACCACCAGCGGAACCCGGATTTGGTTGCGCGATGCTGATCTTGCCATCGCGATTCCAGAGGGCAGCATGGAAGGGTGTGATTGCCAGATAGGGCCGGACATTGCGAACAAGTACGGCGTAATTTGATGGCTCGGGTTCTACGGCGATGATTTTTGCATCGGGGTATCTGTGGGCGAAGAATATCGACGTCACACCGATGTTTGCCCCGCCGTCGACGATAACCTTCGGCGCAAAGCGCAAATCTGCGGCGTATTCAGACCTCAGCAAAACCTGCTTGTATACCGACTCATCAGTGGTTCGCAATCGAATCTGCACCGGATTTCGAATGCCTGGATGACGCACGCTGACTTCTTTAGGCCATCGGAAAAGTCGATAGCCGGTTATCGCCAGAACCCCACGGAATCCATAATCTGAATAGTGTCTAGCCAGACCTTCGCGAAAACTCATCGGGGCTTTGATCCTCCGCGACCCTCTACGAGGCTTGTCATGAAAGCGATGTCTCGTTAAACCAACCTGCTAAATGCAACAGTGGGTACGCGGAATAAGGCGCTTCTCTCTTGCGGGGTCAAAACGAACGATATCGATAGCACTATAAAGAGACATCCCGACAGCCCGCTTATGACCGCCAAACTCGCCAGTGTACTTATGTAACTCCGAAAAGCGTAGAGCGTCAGACACTGTATTGCTGCGCAAGCAAGGGGGCGTGCAAAGGCTGCCATGAAAAAGTGGAAGACTGACAGCTTGAGCGTGCGTGTGACGGCGTAAACGAAGACCGGTGCTACAACGGCGCTTGGCACCAATTGGCCCAGTGCTGCGCCAGTGATTCCATATCGGGGGATTAGTGTGAAGTTGCAGAACAGGTTTATTGCTGAGGTAGCCAACGCAAAGTAAGCTGGCACCCAGGCACGACCAATCCCTAGCGAGGTCACGGTGGGAACCGCTGTCAGGGCAGTCAAAAAGCTTGCCAGGGCCAGCACGCTGAGAGTTACCGCACCTTGTACGGCGTATTCGGGCCCAAGCCAAATTCGCAGGATCGGTCCCGGTACGGTGGCTAAAATGGCCGTAATCGGAAGCGTGAGCAGCGCCAGGGTCTTGTTCGAACGAATGTAGAGTTCCTGTACATGTTCATGGGCGCCCCTTGAGTGCAATTCGCTTGTGAACGGGAAGACGACATTGCTCACATTGGTGATACCCAGCGACAGCTTTTCCGATATCGAATACGGCAACGTGTAAAACGTGACGGCAGCCAGAGGCAGGAAATACGCCAAAATAAAACGATCGACGCGAGTTACAATCAGAACGCTAATCGATGACAGGAGCAGCGGTAATGAAAAATGAAATAGCCGCTTGAAAGCAGATAAATGAAACCTGGGAAGGAGGCTCAACCCTGGAAGCAGCGTCCGACCTACTATTGAAAATGCCACAACCCCTAGCACATTCGCCGCCAGATTTACCAGCAGCACACCCCGTACCGACCAGCCACACGCCAACACTGCGACAGCTCCGACGCATCGTGCTGTCCCAATCAAGACGTTGATTGTGTTGCACACATCGAAGCGTTGTGTTGCCGCGGGAAGCGACGACACCGCCTCCAAAAGCATCGACGAGAACAGACCAAGTGCTGCTATGTAAATTGCAAACCCAACAATGGCTCCGTTTTCCGTTGTGGTCCGAAAGAAAAGACGGGCAATCGTGTCCTTGGGTCCGAGGAATAGCACAAATGCAGCCAGGCCGCTCATAATACAAGTGGCCCACGCTGTCTGAAACAGAGAATTGATCGGTCCTATATTGCCCTTCCAGTGGAGTTCGGCAATGTATTTCGTCAAGGCACGGCCGATTCCAAGGTTCAATAGGCCGGCAAAACCAGCGGTTGCCTGAACTAGGGCCACTATTCCAAACAGCTCGGCACCAAGGTGGTGCACTATGTACGGCGCAGTAACGATATTTAGGACTAGAAGGAGGCCCTGTCCGGCAAAATTAATCGCAGTGTTGCCAAACAAGCGACGGCTTACACCAGTATTCGACTGATCTATTTCTGTGGGCATAACGTCAGGAGACGTGCACGGCAGGAATGCATGAACCAACTGCGATGCCGCGTAGTTCCGATTCAATCACATCGAGGATCTTAGCAGCTCCGACGTCAACAGAATGATGCATTAGGACCTTTTCTCTGGCGCAATTACCGAGTTTTTTCCGCAGTTGAGGCGATCGCAAGAGATGGATAACGGATTCCGCGGTGGTTTCAACATCAAAGCCAGGCACAATTTGTCCTGCATCGTCCTCGACAAATTCCGGTGCCCCGCCACCGTTATCGAACGCGACGATTGGGAGTGAGTGCAATGCTGCCTCCAGCATCACGAGTGGAAAGGGATCTTCCCTTGAGGTCAGCAGGAACAGGTCCGAGGCAGCATAATAAGGTGCGACGCTGTTCTTCTGTCCCACAAAATGGACCTTTGCTTGAAGCGAGGACATGCTGACCTGACACTGCACATCTCGCAGCTGCGTAGGTAGACCACCGACCCATACAAAGTGAATCGGCCAATCGTGACATCGGGAGAGAACCCGCTCAGCGACTTTCAGGAATATGTCTGTGCCCTTTCTCGCTTCGATCGAACCACATCCCAAGATCAGCTTTGAATGTTGCGGCACGCCAATCTTGGCGCGAATTCTTCTGCTGTCTTCGATAACTTGCTCGAGTTTATCCGAGGTCGGTATGAATCCGTGGGCGAGAATCACCTTATCTTCCGGGATGCTGTGTCTTTTCACGAGATTCTGCTTAACCGCTAAAGATACGGCTACGAAGCGTGAGGTATAGCGCTGAACCAGACTAAAATTATCGGGCCCCAGAAGCTGAATACTGCCCTCGAGTTCATGGGTATGAGATATGACGGGGCAATCTAGAAATGACAGGAACTTCAGGATATTGCCGTTAGCAACGGTATTAGCGTAGATCAGGGTAACGTTAGCTCGCGATAGTGACTCTTGCAGTAGCCGACGATGTCTCTGAACGTAACCGCGTTCCATGTTGAGCTTTCGCAATGCTTTGCGAACTAATGAACGCGGGGGATCAAAATAGTCCACCTCCGCAATTGCCTCGAATTCCTTCGCAAGAGGGCCGTTGGACGATAACAAGACCCGGAATTGAAGAGAAGTATTCTGACGCAGCCAGCGGAGGAACGCTAACAAGAGAAGAGGCGCCCCAGTGCGCGAGGCTTCATGGCTGATAAAGAGAATCATGACCGTACGATTTTCATACAGATCAAGCGTAATCACAGATAAAGCTCAGCTTGGCAGGGACTTCACTTTCAACTCACGGACAGTGCTAAACTGACGCAAAGTCCCGCCGGTTGCGATCCGCAAAAACACAAAGGCCCGATAAATACCCGGGGCTCTTTTTATGACTCTCCTGGCCCAGTCGCGGGCCGAGAACGCCATCTGTTCTTGGCTTGCTGCCTTCCACCTCTGCTCGTAGTCGCTCTGCTGCGGTGGTTTCAGCAGGGCAATTTGTTTTGAAATGCGTCGCGCAGCGACATAAAGATAAGCTGGACGGGCGGTCGTAAAGCACAGGCGCCGACCGAGTACATTCGGATCCGGTATTTGGTAAAAATGAGACCCTTCGGCGTCCTCCCAACCTAGCATACTCAGCACCTCAAACCCATTTTCGGCGGCGAAAATACGGTAGTACAGTTCGGCGCTGAATTGGTAGAAGCCGTGCCCGGAAAAATTCGAGGTTGGACTCGCTCCTACGAAGGTTCCACCTTGTTTCAGCATCAGCATGCAGTTCTTGATCGCCTGCGGGAAATTGAAAACGTGCTCCAGCGTTCCGCCATCAAACACACAATCGAAAGCAGAGTGATGCTCTGCGTTGATGGGGTAGTTCATATCGTGGATAACCGTCGCACCTTCGAAGTCACTCGCGTCAACAGAAACAAGCTCTTTTGCGCCGAGGATCCCGAAAAACGCATCCGCATATTGCTCAGTTGGATCGAGCAGTTTAGCCTTGTCTTCCGCATCGACATTAAACCCGTTGTTCAGTAGCAGGGAGAGTAACTCATGTCGTCTGACGAACAATTCCTGTCTACCAAGCGTGGCGCAGCGACCAAGCTCCATTCCGTTTTTTACGGTCATTACTAGAGCTTGTGCGTTGTTGATATCAATTCCCATAGCGGGTGGCTGGATCCGTCTCGAATCAAGCTCATAGCTTTAACGTTCAACCCGGGCGTTACACGACCTGCGGGGCTAGGCCAAAAGGGCGGCTGGATCTTGAACCCTCGGGGAGGAAATTGCATTTCGGAAAAGTGCGCGGTATTTAATTAGCTCTTTCAATTGACGCAGCCTCATCTCGGTATCGTATTCCGAAATGCGAATGCATGAGGTATGGATAGGCAGTCGTTCCCGCCACGACTTCTTTATGTATCGATAGCCTTCGTAGAACTCGTTAGGAAGAACCCGAAGGTAGTTCGAATTGTGAACGCAGAATGCCGAGATCGCGTAGCACCGCCGGTTGAGAGCCGCGGCGGCCATACACAGGTCGGTGCCATAAAAATGGAAGCCGGGCAGACCTTCGTCGAACCTCAGCCCGCTCTGCCTTCGCATTATCAACACAACCTCATCAAGAGTCTGCACTGGCTTGGGATCATCGAAGCGGGAACCCAGCACGTGTACGCCGGTACTATAGATATGCCCGTATCCTTGGCCGTTCTGTGTCACCCCCCAACACCCGGCGACTCCCCAATTCGGATCTTGTCGATCCAGAGCATCAACGCAAGTTTTCAAGCGCGAAAGCCATCCGGTCGGAAGATACACATCCTGATGCAAAAAGATGATCAGTTCACCCTTGCTGCCATCAATCGCCTCGTTGTAAGCCTTTGCCGCAGACAGGTAGTTCTCTTGGAGAAGCAGCTCGTAACCGGTGGTCTCTCCGAGAGCCGGTGAACTCAGAAAATTGCGATTCAGGATAGTACGATTGTTGACCGCGACAGCAAAAACACAATCCACCAAAAGGCCTCCGATCTTGACCCCTTCACTGACTTTGCAGGACGGTTCTGCCATCACCTGTTGCGGAATTTGCTGCTGCTACGACACAATTGGTTCGTTGAGGATAGAATCGGCTGCCAATCACATGCTTAGCGCCAAGCAAGGAAATCACCTCGCCGCGCGACTTTAGCGACTTGTCCGCGGCTTCAAGAATTTTCACCACTTGGAGACCAGCCACGCCGCTGCGAATAGGAGGAGAAAGACGGATTTCCATGTCAGCTAAGTGTAGCTCATCTTATTCAGGAACTTTGCGCCTGCCGAACGAGCCTATTCCCAAAAAAGCTGCTCCGAGCAACATCAACATGCTAGGCTCTGAAATATTCAGGCGGTCTAACAATTGGATCGAATGCAGCAGTCCAACTGGCACAACTGATGTCACGGGTTCGAACGGATAGTACATATTGGGTTCAGTAAGCACCCTCGCCGGATAGGACGGCGCCAGGCGTTCGTAACAGGATCTTCAAGTCGAGCAGAATCGAAGCTTCTTCGGCGTACTTCAGATCAAGACGTACCATCTCATCGAAAGTAGTGCGACTCCGGCCCGTGACCTGCCAAAGTCCAGTGATTCCGGGCTTGGCTTCTATTATGCGGCGTCGGTGCCAAGAATTGTAACGCTCCACCTCATACGGAACCGGCGGTCGCGGACCGACCAACGACATCTCGCCTTTCAACACATTGATCAGCTGTGGAAGTTCGTCCAGGCTACTCTTGCGAAGAAACCGCCCTACTGGTGTCACTCGAGGATCATTTTTGATTTTGAAGACCGCGGTGCCATTTTCGGTGGAATGGTGACCATCTGCGCCACCTTTGATAAACGTGGAAATGTATTGTTCGTGGATATTGGGGTCGCAATCGACGTACATGGAGCGGAACTTAAGGAAAGTGAATGGGCGCGAATATTGCCCCAAACGCGTTTGACGAAATAGTGCCGGACCTTTGGAAGTGAACTTGACCGCCAGTGTAACGGCCAGGATTATGGGTGACAGTAGAATCAGCGCTAGCAGGCTGCCAACGATGTCGACGCAGCGCTTAATACTGTGCGTTAGTCTCTTCGACTCTTCGCGGCGCTTTAGGTCAGGATACATAGTAAGGTCGCTTCCCTCCCCTGATTCGCTGCCCTTGGATTCAGGGAACAAGTGAAATGAGATTTTGATCTTCGTATCTTCAGGGATCTCGCTGCGAATGCCGGACTCGATCCTCGTCTGGATCGCGGACACCGCTGCGGTTGGCGGCTCGCATAGATCGGTAAACAGGACTGCCATCCTGGCATCCTGTTTGTACCAGCCGATTACATCGGTAGCGCGCGTAACCGCCATTAGCGTGGTCTCGACTTGCTGGCGCACGCTCATGTTGGCATCCGTAGCAGAAAATCCTTCGCCATCGACTAGCAGTACCAGGAACGGCCGCTCCGACCGCTCGCTGCGTTTGCGCTCGAGACAGAGCAATCGGATGAAATCTTGTTCAGCTAACAATTCACGTTGTAGGGCCTCGGCGGTGCGGTCCACCTTCGCCATCCGCCTGACGACTGATTTCCTGCGCTTTTGTATAACCAAAGGTGAAGCAGACATATAGCCTCTCTTTTTGCAGACCCTGGTAGCTCGTACCAGCAGCTTTCGATTGGGAGTTAGTCGGGTATCTAGGGAGCGATATGGAAGAGTGAGAGTCTATTGTTGGTGGATGGAGAAGCAAGAATCACGTTTAGCCCCAGCCCAATAGCTTCGCTAGTAATGCCACCTGATGTCGCAAGTGAATTCAACTCACGAAGTTGACTGCTTTTGCCAGGGATTTGCCGAAGTAGATGGCCCGGAGCGTTTTGCGCTCCGAGCCATTCTGGTTAGGCACGCGCAAACTAGAAGGTATAGACCTGCTGTTGCGTTGCCGTATTGCCGTTGCTGTCGATCGTGGTGAGGGACCAGATGTAAGTCCCGCTCGGTAGACTCGAGAGCGTGGGTACGTTGGTGGCGTTGCCGGTGGGATCGGTTCCCCAAGCAATCTGGGTAACTGTGCTCGGGAAACCAGCGCCGGCGGTGATGGCCGTCGAGTCAAACCCCGAAGGCTTTACCGGGACCTGCCAGATCACGTTTCCGTACTGATCCGTGATCTTGAATTTGTAGGTGTAAGAGGCGGGACTCGCCGGATAGCCCCACAGGAAGGTAGGCGTACCACCACCTGAGGCGCTCAAGCTAGTCGTGAAGGCGTTGTTCACACCAGTGACAGTCGCGGTCTTGGCGACCGGGGCTGGAACCGGGATGTTTGAATTGATCACGTTGACTTTGTAAGTGCCTGAGGGCGCAACATTGCTGGTAGTCAGGGTTACGTTGAACTCGCCTTGACCGCAGGTCGTGCACGCGGCAAAGTCGAGCAACGAATTCAGGCTGGGCGAGGGGGTCTGCAGTTGCACCGAAACCGGGATGCTCTGCAGCGAACTGACGTCGAAGTTCACCCCGAAACTCTCCACACTGTTCTGATCCAACGTGTGTTGCGTGGCCAGCAGGAATCGGGTATCGCCCTTATACGGAGTTAAGTCGACCGGTATGGTACCGGGCGAGGTGATCGTATATTTGGTGAAATCCCGGCCAAGGTTAAAGATGTCGCCGCCATTAGAGTACGGCGCTCCTGGGAAAGGATCGCTCGGGGTGGCTAAGCCGTCCAGATCGAGGTCTAGAGCGGCAAACATGTTGCAACTGGTACCGGAGGGGATGTACACGCTGTAGTTCCGCGTGCCCACTGTCGGTGCCTCATCGCTGACCGCATAGAATTTGCTATGCGCCGAGTCATAGCAGCCTACATACAAAGGAACATTGTTGACGGTAACCCCGCTCGGGATGGTTACTGGTACGATGGTGTTGATGCCGGTGGTTGACGCACCCACAAACGTGATCGGTCCGGCAGTGGCCCACGTAGAGAATGGCGCTGCCGTTACGTTGTTACCTCTCATACAGAAGTAATACTTGGTCCCAACGCCTCCCAGGTTAGGCACGTTGAATGGATTGACCGGTGCACTTCCATCCAGGATGATCACTCTGCCACTGTCCTCGGGAAGCGGGTAACCGGTAACTAGCACGTTGAGCCCGCCAGAGGTTGTACTTCCCGGCGGGTTCGATGCGCCTTCGCAGTCTGCAACGCTAAGAGTAGACCAGTTCAGATCATAGCTGGCCGCCTGTTCTATACCACCGACTACGATCGGTTGATACGCAATCGCGACGCCATTGGGGATGGTGCTCACGGTCATTGTGGGCGCCACGCCGGGATCAGCCGGGACCGGGGCATCGCTCAGAGCAAGCGTCACGCCGGTTACATCCGCATTGGTAACAGTGATGGTGTTGCTCGCGCTCGGATTGCCGATATTCGGTTTTCCGTAGCCGTAATTGTCCGCCCACGCTTGTGCAGTCAACGTTCCCGTTGGATACACACCGTGGATGACGAACGCTTTCGACGCCGTGTTATTGGGATTCGTGCTCAACAAAACGCTCGTCCCATTTGTGGTGCAATTGCTGCAATTCGGGTTCTGCAAACGCACGTAGGTTTGAAGTTGAGCAACAGCCCCAGTGCTGAACAGCGCATTAGCGGGATAGGTTACTGTGCCCTTAACGGTGTAGCCGAGTTGCGCACCGAAGTTCTCCGTCACATTGCTGTTGACGTTGACGTTCTGCACGTTGGCCGGGTAGAAAACCGCGCTATCGGCGGGGTCGCTACCCGTGGGGAATGTGAATGACGGAGTGACGGTGTAAGTGCCGCCCGGAACGCTTGCGATGGTGTAGTTTCCAGCGGCATCGGTGGTTCCAGTGAGACCACCCGGAGACAGTGTTACTGTAGCTCCCGCCAGTGCAGCTCCGCTAAGCAGCTTGATCTGGCCGCTCACCGTGTTCGTAACAGGAACATTCACGGTGAAGGGGGACGTCTCTTGCTGGGTGCCGGTCGCAACCGTCAGGGAAGCGCTTGTCGCAGTTGAAGAAATGTTGAGGGTAGCCGTTGCTTGCGTCGTACTGGTCACGGTGAAGCCACTCAAGGAGAGACCAGAACCACCGGGGAAACTCGCCGTAGTTACGCCCTGAACAAAGGACGTGTACTGGCCAGTAATAGTGATCGGTACTGATGTATTTTGCGAGCCGGACGTTGGATTCGTGCTGATTGTTGCCGGCGGATTCAGGGTGAAGGTTACTGCGTTGGTGGTCGGAATGCCGTCGGCATTATCGGTGATCGAGACCTGATACTGCGTTGGGCTCGCCACGGAAATGCTCGGCACCTGAAATACTACCCGCTTGATGCTACCCGACACAGTTGCAACGCTGCTGGCGGTTGTGTTTACCGGACTTCCTCCGCCCACGAGCGCCAATGTGACTGTTACGTTTCCCGCCGAAACGGTTGCCGGGAACCCGCTGCCGGTGATGGTCATGGTCGATACATTCGCCTGTGCAGTTCTCGGCGTGACCGACGTCAAGTTAACGGTGGCTTGAGCAATGGCTGTGAACGTCATGACCGACAGCCAAAGAAAAAGCAACGACTTCTTAACGAAGCTTGAAACTGACATTTCTCTCAATCCTTTCAATTGGGCTCGATCCGGCATTCAGCGCCGACCGAGCCCATAAGGTGGGACTACCAGGTAGAGATCAGTGGATTTCGCTACCGAGTGATGCGGCGCCGTCCGAGGAAACAGAATGCAAAGCCAAACAGCGACAACACTGCTGGTTCGGGGGCTGATACGGATTGGGTATTGGCATAGACGTCGATATGGCCCCCGTCAGCGAGTGCAGTGGGACCAGAATAGGTGGCAAAGATACCCGGCAAGAGTGCCAGGCTCGGGGATCCGTTCCAGCTTCCGGTAAGCGACAGGGATCTGATCGAGTTCGGAGCGAACAGATCGCCGAAATCGAGTACGCCGCCATTCGCTGCAACGGGCTCCTGGGTAGTGTCGAACGAAACTGCACTTCCATTGATCGTCAAGCTCAGATTCGAAAAGGTGAGGGCATCCGGGACCGTATTCGACGGAGCGGACGACCCCTGGCCTGTCGTGTTCGTAAGCATGAGGCTGTCGACGGGACCGTTGTTGAAAAGATCCAGGGATCCGACAAGAACCGTGTCGGCCCAAGAGGCAGTGGATGCTACCAGCAGAATCAGCAGTAGCAATGGTGCGAATCGGAACTTCATTGGTAAATCCTCCTTTGTTGATGTCGGTGCGCATGCTGAGCAGATTCATCCCAGCACGCAAGATGGGTGTCGAATTCGGTTTTAGATCAGGTAACTGATGGCCGGAGTGAGTTGGTGTAGTGAGCTTCTCTCAAAAGAATAGAGAAGGTGTTTGAAGCTGTTGATAGGAGAGCTGAGCTCGCATACCGCGTCCTAGGTGCGTATAAAACTTGTCGGTGACGCAGACTAGAAGGTATAGACCTGCTGTTGCGTCGCCGTGTTGCCGTTGCTATCGATCGTGGTGAGGGACCAGATGTAAGTCCCGCTCGGTAGACTCGAGAGCGTGGGTACGTTGGTGGCGTTGCCGGTGGGATCGGTTCCCCAAGCAATCTGGGTAACTGTGCTCGGGAAACCAGCGCCGGCGGTGATGGCCGTCGAGTCAAACCCCGAAGGCTTTACCGGGACCTGCCAGATCACGTTTCCGTACTGATCCGTGATCTTGAATTTGTAGGTGTAAGAGGCGGGACTCGCCGGATAGCCCCACAGGAAGGTAGGCGTACCACCACCTGAGGCGCTCAAGCTAGTCGTGAAGGCGTTGTTCACACCAGTGACAGTCGCGGTCTTGGCGACCGGGGCTGGAACCGGGATGTTTGAATTGATCACGTTGACTTTGTAAGTGCCTGAGGGCGCAACATTGCTGGTAGTCAGGGTTACGTTGAACTCGCCTTGACCGCAGGTCGTGCACGCGGCAAAGTCGAGCAACGAATTCAGGCTGGGCGAGGGGGTCTGCAGTTGCACCGAAACCGGGATGCTCTGCAGCGAACTGACGTCGAAGTTCACCCCGAAACTCTCCACACTGTTCTGATCCAACGTGTGTTGCGTGGCCAGCAGGAATCGGGTATCGCCCTTATACGGAGTTAAGTCGACCGGTATGGTACCGGGCGAGGTGATCGTATATTTGGTGAAATCCCGGCCAAGGTTAAAGATGTCGCCGCCATTAGAGTACGGCGCTCCTGGGAAAGGATCGCTCGGGGTGGCTAAGCCGTCCAGATCGAGGTCTAGAGCGGCAAACATGTTGCAACTGGTACCGGAGGGGATGTACACGCTGTAGTTCCGCGTGCCCACTGTCGGTGCCTCATCGCTGACCGCATAGAATTTGCTATGCGCCGAGTCATAGCAGCCTACATACAAAGGAACATTGTTGACGGTAACCCCGCTCGGGATGGTTACTGGTACGATGGTGTTGATGCCGGTGGTTGACGCACCCACAAACGTGATCGGTCCGGCAGTGGCCCACGTAGAGAATGGCGCTGCCGTTACGTTGTTACCTCTCATACAGAAGTAATACTTGGTCCCAACGCCTCCCAGGTTAGGCACGTTGAATGGATTGACCGGTGCACTTCCATCCAGGATGATCACTCTGCCACTGTCCTCGGGAAGCGGGTAACCGGTAACTAGCACGTTGAGCCCGCCAGAGGTTGTACTTCCCGGCGGGTTCGATGCGCCTTCGCAGTCTGCAACGCTAAGAGTAGACCAGTTCAGATCATAGCTGGCCGCCTGTTCTATACCACCGACTACGATCGGTTGATACGCAATCGCGACGCCATTGGGGATGGTGCTCACGGTCATTGTGGGCGCCACGCCGGGATCAGCCGGGACCGGGGCATCGCTCAGAGCAAGCGTCACGCCGGTTACGTCCGCATTGGTAACAGTGATGGTGCTGCTCGCGGTCGGATTGCCGATATTCGGTTTTCCGTAGCCGTAATTGTCCCCCCGCGCTTGTGCAGTCAATGTTCCCGTTGGATACACGCCGTGGATGACGAATGCTTTCGACGCCGTGTTATTGGGATTTGTGCTCAACAAAACGCTCGTCCCATTTGTGGCGCAAGAGCTGCAATTTGGGTTCTGCAAACGCACATAGGTTTGAAGCTGTTCGACAATGCCAGTACTGAACAGCGCATTAGCGGGATAGGTGACTGTCCCCTTAACGGTGAAGCCGAGCTGCGCACCGAAGTTCTTGTCGGTCAGGCTGCCAGTGACGTTAATGGGCAGGTTTGCCGGGTAGAACACAGCGCTATCGGCGGGGTCGCTGCCAGTGGGGAACGTGAACGAGGGAGTCAGCGTGTAGCTGCCGGCCGGAACGTTTGTGAAGGTGTAGTTTCCATTGCTATCAGTGGTTGTGGTGAGACCACCCGGAGAAATCGTGAGGGTAGCTCCCGACAGCGCCCCACCGCCAAGCAGTGTGATCTGGCCGCTCACCGGATGAGTGACAGGCGACACTATGATGTTGGTGAAGCCCGTGATCGAGGACGTCACTGTGTCAGTGACCGTTATGGTCTGCGTGCCGACCGTATTCAGAGTGAAAGCAAATGTTCCCATACCAAGGGTGAGCGTACTGTCGGCGGGAAGCACCGCCGAGGCATCGCTGCTCGTGAAATGCACCGTGCCGCTGTAGCCGGACACCACGGCGTTGCTCCCATCCAGCGCTGCAACCACAACGTTGTTGAAGGCTACGCCCACGGTTGCCGTGCTCGGAGCGCCGGTGATCGAAAGATGAGTCACCACACCTTGCCCGCTAATCGTCAGTGTGCCATTGACGAAATTAAAGATGTAGTTGGCCGCGGCCAGGGTACCCTGCGACGGCGTTATCGTATAACTGCCTACCGGACTCGAAGAGGTCACAGTCGGAGTCGTGGAAAACCCCGGCGAGCCAGTTAGCACTGCTGCGGTTTCTCCCGTTACAAAGCCGGAATAGCTTGCAGTAAAGGTCGGCACCTGGCTTCCTTGTGCCATTGTCTTGTTGTCTGCAGTTACCGTAAGCGTTGCCGGCGTGATGTTTGCGGTAACACCTGTCAGCGGTGTCAATGCATAATTCCCCGCTGCAGTCCCGCTCAATTGCAAACTCGAAACGGTTACTGCAACGCCGGTGGCCACGTTCTGGCTGGCGAAGGCGGCCGTGTAACCGGTCGTACTGAGGGTCACACTGTCGGTCCCGATGATGCCGTTCAGCTTCGCAGCAGTGAAGTTCAGCGTGGCCGTCTTGCTACCGTCATAGACCTTATTGTTTGCCGTCACGCCGCTCACCGTGAGTGGCGCCGGAGTGATGTTAGCCGTAAGACCTGTCAAGGACGAGAGGGTGTAATTCCCTGCACTGCTTCCTGATAAAGTGAGTCCGCTAACATTCACCGCAATTGCTGTAGCGACCGCTGTGGTAGCAAAGGTGCCTGTTGGCGTTCCGCTTACCGTGACGATATCTCCTGCAACCACTCCGCTCAGGGCTGCAGTTCCGGTAACGGTTGCCTGGTTCGTGGCGTCGTACACTTTGTTGCTTGCGGAGAGTCCTGTTACCGTCAATGCCTTCTGAGTGACCCGCAGATTCAGTGTCAGGCTGGATGAGTGACTCTGACTGTCGCTCGCAGTGACCTGCGGATTGAAATTTCCAACACTCGTCGGCGTGCCCGAAATTAATCCGCCGGAGCTGATCGTTAATCCCGGAGGCAGACTAGTCGCACTCCAGGTATAAGGAGCGATTCCGCCGGAAGCCGCCAGACTGGTTGTATAACTTACGCCATAACTGCCGGCGTTGAGCGAAGAGGTTGTGATCGCCAGTGCTGCATTTACGGTAATTGTGTAGATCTGGATTACATTTGGGTTAACGCTCGTCGCGGCGGTTACGGCAGCCGTGCAAGGACCGACAGCAGGCGGCGTGTACGTGACGGGAACTCCACTCGCGGTGGTCCCCGTGGACAGCGTACCGCAAGATGCCCCAGCGATCGTCCAGTTCAGAGTAGCCGCAGAGCTGATGTCATTCACGATTAATGCCGAGAGTGAAAGTGAGGAACCGCTCGCCGCGGTCTTCGGAGTACTGCTCTGCCCGTTCCCCAACACGATAGCGATCGCCTTGAGACTAAATGCGATGCTGGCTGCCCTACTGGTATTTGCGGCTGATGTTGCAGTAGGCGTGGCCATGCAATCGGCATTCAACGACGAAGCCGCAGGCGGAGTATAAGTGGCCGTCATGCCGGAAGCGACAAGGGTGCCACAACCAGATGCTGGCGCCAGGCTCCATGTCACACCCGCATTAGTTGTGTCATTTGTGACTGTGGCGGTGAGGGTCACCGCAGAACTGCCAGCATCTAATGTGGTCGTCGAGCCAGATTGGGTAAGGCTCACGTTAACGGCCGGGGGAACTGGCGTAACCGAGAACATGATTGATGAAGTCTTTGTCCCATCGTTCACAGAAGTCGCAGTGACTTCCGCAGTGCACAATTTCGTCAGAGTTGCGGGTGGAGTATAGACCGCTGTCACAAGCGACGTGGTCAGGCTTCCACAGCCGGAAGAGGGACTCAGACTCCAACTCACACCAGCATTGGTGGTGTCGTTAATAATAGATGCAGTTATGGTTACTGCCGAGGTGCCTGCGTACAAGCTAGTAGTCGTGCCGGACTGAACAAGAGAAACAGCAATCGGGTAACCGGTACTGTTATTTCCGCCACCGCCGCAGGAAGACAGCAAGAGGCAGGTGACGATCAGAAACGCAATGATTGCAAGATGTCGAGCACGGTTGTTCATAGGCTTGTCAAGGACTAGTTGAACTCGGAGTGTCAGATTTTTGAGCCTGTGTTCTAGAACGATTCGCTTTACTCTAAGCAGATTAGGTAGCAGAGACTTAAAGACGCATTTGCAATGAGCTAGAGTGCACCAGCGATAGCTTGTGGAACGTTTTGGACGTCGCCAACTCGATTCCTCGCATCCTGTTTGCGATTGAGGAGGGAATTACAAATTGATCGATTCTGTAATCAAGGGCAACCCTGGCAAACTGGAGTTCTTGCAGCAACGTATCCAAAAAGAACAGAAGCTGTGGTCGGCGAGTCAGTCTCGACTATAAAGCCATGGCTATTGTCGACCAGATATAACGCTAACGCGATGGGATCCGGTAATGTCGGATCAAGAGGTACGGACAATTTGCCGGTGAAGCGAGCACTCTGAGGAGACAGTGCAAAACTGCCTGTAATTGGCATCGCATTACTCCCAAAAGCAGGACTGTAGAGTGAACCGGCAACCTGCGATGAGTTAGTCGTTTGGTCTGCAGTCGCGATCATTTGTCCAATTACGTCGCTAGTAGACGGATTGCTCTGTGCCGTCAGACCGAATCCGGTGAAGCCGAAGTCCCCGCTGAACTCTGAGGGCGGAGAAGCTTGCTGGTAGGCTATTCCCGCTCCGACCGCCATCGCATTCGAGTCCAGATTCAGCATCGGTACGGGGTTGCCGGAACCCGTCTGATAGAAGATAAGCTCTGGACCAGGAACCGCAGCACCACTGCCGGGAGCAATGGATATGGAAGCGTCAACACGACCGGAACCTGTGGGGTCTTCGCTATAGTTTGCCTGGATTGCTCCGCTTGTAAACGGGATCCCGCTGAATCCAAACTCGTCAATGAAGCCCTGAACCTTGCCCGCTCCATCACTAGCGACTCTTCCGGCGGAGGCAAGTGAACTCGCAGAAGCGCTGCTGTCGAACCCCGAAAGTCCGAAGACATAGTTACTCGAGAACGTTTGTACAAATTTGCCGGTTGCAGTCCCTTGGCCTATGGCGATGCCGGAAGTTGAAAACCCAACGCCGGTACCGTCATTGTCACTCTCCATTAAAAGTAGATGTCCTGCATCGACAGGGAATCCCGTGAACCGGAGGGGGCTAGAAGCAAAACAGGCTGTCAGCGTTAATAGGATCGCACCGTACTTGTCTCCTGAGATAGGAACAACCGTTCCGCTCAATCCCGCAATTGGGTTACTTGCCGTGGGAGCCGGGCAGTTCTGTACATTCACGGTCGCATTGCCCGTTGCGGAACTCAGAGAGCCCTCGTCAGCCAAACTCCCATTCCCGGAAATTATGCCCACATTCGGCTGGTCGATATTGAAAACACCACCGAAGGCTACTGGCAACGAATTGCTATCGACACCGCTTACGGCAAAAGCGTAGCCTCCAGTCAGTGCCCCTCCAATCGCCGTCTGCAGCATCATGCTTCCAGTGGTCGACATGTTGGCGTCAGTCTGCGTTATGAGCAACTCTGAACTGTTGAGAAAAACCAAACGAAAGGTCTGGGTGCCGTTGTTGCCGAGCGTAGTGTCGCTCGTTTTTATCGTGAGCGTTCCGTTGCCGTCCGAACCGAGTGTATAGCTGCCTCCTGTGATTATGTCCGACCCAGATGTCGAAGAATCGCTGAAGGTCTGTTCGCCACCACTGATGCCGCCATTTCCATCGAGCGTGATTGCCCCCCCGATCTGAAAAGGACCCACCACACCTGTGTTGATGTCACTGTTGGTGCCTCGCGCTTGGAAGACGTAACTTCCATTGAGATTGCCAAGAAACCCGGTAACGGTCATTGCGGCGACCACGTTCTTTGTGTGGTCAGCTGTAGCTAATGCCGCAATGCTCACGGCTAGTTGGTTCTGAGTGATAGTCGAGGGCGGTATATATGTTATTGCTTGACCACTTTGAGCATGCAGCGATCCACTGTGCTTATTTGCTATAGAGAGTACACCGCACTCTTTAGCCGCGCAGGTTAGGGACCAATCTACCCCATAATTATTCGGGTCATTGCTCACCACGGCAGCGAGCTGAGTGGTGGAATTGATTACAAGAGACGCCGCCGGCGTAGATTGAAAAGCGATGGAAACAGCGCTTGATGGAACAGAGCTCGGCGAGTTTTGGACGTTGAAAGTGGAACCACCATTACATCCCCCTAGCGCTGAGATCAATACGCCTAGAAAGACAAATATTCCTGGCTTCATCATTATGTTTTGCTTCAGCTTACCCGCCCAGAGACTCAAGAACGATCTCCCAGTTGCTCTATAACATCGTTATGCTTACTGCCCAATACCTCGCAAATGCACTATTTGCGTATGCGCACTGCTTAGAGAGGGCGAACTCGGGACGTTGTAGCCGATCGTGATTGTCCCTTGCTCGAAGCTCGTGGACAGCGGCGTGAAGACAATGTTCAACGTGCAACTGCTTCCGGGAGCGAGGCTCACGCCACAGTTGTCTGTTTCAACGAAGTCGCCTGTCACTGTGTTTCCGAGGAAGTTCACAGTCCCTGGATTCGGAATGGTGGGGTCGTTCGTCAGTGTGATTGTCAATGGAGCGCTCGGCGTTCCCTTGGCTTGCGTGCCGAAATCCAAACCTGCGCCAGGAGACATCCTCAGTGGGCTACTTGCATTGGTCGTCAATTCGACGGGAAAACGGCCGCTGTCGATTTCACAGTTAGGCTGGACGGAGTTGCCAGGACATGGCTGCGTGTTCAATTCGAGGTAGTAATCCAAACCGCTGTTTGTGGTATTTGTTCCTGGTTGCGGCACATACGCAATGTTGAGGTTGCACGACTGTCCCGGGTAGAGCAACGTTCCAGTGCAAGAGTCAGAGGAGATTTGGAAGTTGGGCTTTTGGCTGACTGGATCGATGTCACAAATGTACGAAACAGTCGGACTCCCAGTTCCCGGAGCAATGCTTCTTTGAATCGTCGGACCTTGCACGACACGGAGACCATCTACATCGCCGGTCTGAATCGGCCGCGGAAGAGATATTACTCTCGTCGAGCAAACGTTTTGCGCGTTCGCAGTGGGGAAAATCTGGACTGGAAACGCCCCGTAGTTGGTAAACGAAAGCGATTGCGGAGCGCTCGACTGACCGACTGCTTCTGCTCCGAAATCGACTTCGGGAGTTGCGGCGACAACTGCGCTGAGTCCCGTCCCGCTGACGGGCACCGTGTAAGCCGTATTGACCGAACCACTCTTCGGCACATTGACTGTCAGTGTGGCCGGCAGGCCGGGTGGCGAGGAAACCGTCCCGCTAAGAAACGGTGGGCACTGCGATGGGGCCACTCCTGCGCTCGGCGGCAGCCAACTGCAACTTTGCTGTGGCGAATAGAAAATCGTAATCTTACAGCTTTGTTGTGACTGAAGGCTGAAGGTCGAACCTGGCGAATTCGTGCACGAGTCGAGCTCAGTGAAGTTGGGCCAACCGTTGAAATCGCTGAAACCAGAAATGTAGTTGTACCCCGCCGTCGGATTCCACGTAAGCGACAAGCCGCTAAGGGTTGCGCCTGAAGGATCTGTGTTAGTCAGGGTGATACTCTGGGTCACCGAAGTGGAGCCGACCGACTGGGTGGGAAAAGTTACGATCGAAGGAGATAGTGATATTGGTTGTGAGCAGCCCGTTCCATTCGCTGAAGCTAGGCAGATGTTACCCTGATCCTGGAAAAAAGGCGTGCCCTTTGAGCATGAACTCGTATTGACGATGTAGCCATAGGCGTACTGCTGGCCGATGTTATGCAAAATATAACCACCCGCCGCGACGTTCTCATAAACAACCGGTCCAACCAGTGTGTTCAAACCCGATGACTGACCAACTTGGCCGATCGTCAGTCCGTTGTCGGCGAACATCTGAAGGATGATCGAATTGCCGCTGATTTCGCCGTTTACGTTTACAGTTTGGTGACTGGAGCCCAAACAAGAGTAGTTTTGAAAGGTTAGCGTACCGGTTACGGTCGCACTGCTTGCTCCGACATTGTCCCCTTGGCTGAGTGCGCCAGTAACCAAGAAATCCTGATTACTGAGCAAACCGCTAGCTTTGCTATGGAAGCTGCCGTTAACACTGCCGCTGATTGATGGTACTAGGCTTGCGCTCCACTGCACTCCTGACTGGGCCGTTCCGCATGCCACCCCATTGACTACAAGGCCTGGGGTCGATGTGTACGTCCCAATCATCGTCGAACCGTCGGAAGTTACAGTCCCTGTCAAGGTAAACGTCTGTCCCCCGGCCGTTGCCGTGAGCGTTACGTTTTGGCCGTCTATTGTTCCCGATACGGGCGCGCTTCCACTGTTGCAAGGAATCGGCGTTGAAGTTGAAGCCGACCCTGTGCCGGGCGCTGGCAGTGCAATGGCATAAGCTACCGTTCCGGTTACTGAGTTCTGGCCTTGTTGGAGAAACCCGCCCTGAAGACCACCCACAAATGAGTTGTCGGCTGGGTTTGCCATCGTGAACTGCCAATTACCTGCCAGTCTCCCGCTGCTGGCCGAAGAAGTGCTCCCCCCGCAGCCCGCGAGCACCGTTAAGCTAGCCGTCAACAGCAACAACCATATTTGCTTCACGTAATTCCTCAACACGAAATGATTGACTGTATTTTCCATTCACAAAGAGCCACTCAAAAAGCGAACTTCAGACCGAACTGCATGGTGCGAGGTCGGTGCGCGTCAACTGGGTGCAGAAACGATGCTCCAGCGATGCAATTCGGTCCCCCCGGTGCCGAATATCCCGCCGAGTATTGAGGACCGGCATAGCAACTAATCACGTTGTTGCCGGCACTCCCAGGATTATTCGGGTCGTAAATCCGAAATTGCGTGTTGTTAAAGATGTTGAAAATCTCGGCCCGAAACTCCAGGGACGTGCGCTCGGTGGTCTGGAATTTCTTTGTCAACGTCACATCAACGTTGAACCGGTTCGGATTGTTCAAGTAATTCCTGCCAGCGTCGCCGAAAGTGAGTCCTCTTGGAGCAACGAACTGAGAGGGATTTTTCAGCAGGGGACCAACATTTTGCGCGCTGGCGCTCGAACCCTGTGCAGTAGTGCTAGAACTCTGCGTGCTGGTGTTGGAATAACTGGGGCTCACGCTTCCCGCCAGGTCTGGGTAGGAGGCCGCAATGCCCAACCCGCTCGAGACACCAGCGTTGTCGGTTAGCGAAATGCCGGTGTTCCCCGCACTGTTGATAACCGTGAATGGAGTACCCGATTGGAACACCACCAGACTGGAAAGCTGCCAATTATCCAGGAAGAGATGCCCCCAGTGTCCCAAAGTCACGCTCGGATCTTTCACCTTAGCCGCTGCAACTGGGCAATTTTCTGAACAGTCGTCGTCCGACACAGTGGGCCATAGCCAAGGGCTAAGGAGGAATTTCAGCTTAGTGGCCGGAATGCTATAGACGGGGCTAAAAGTCACTAAGTGCCGCTGATCAAAGTCGGAGCTGGCGCGGTTCGAGGCTAGATCATAGGAATTGACCAGAACGGGATCGCTTCGGTCTGAAGAATCGTCGATCGAGTGGCTGTAGGCATAGGTAAGCGCTGCCGTAAATGTCCTTCCAGTGCGCTGCAGTTTCATTTGCAAGGCGTTGTAGCTGGAGTTGGCGACATTCTCAAGCGAATAGATCTTTCCCAGCCCGGGGAACGGCCGGTTAGACAGCGAGTTCACATTTGATAGTCCCGGAACGCCTACACAAGCTGCCTCTAAGTAAACATAGGCCGGATTCTGCTGCGTTACGGCCGTGCCGTTTGCCAACAAGAACGATGGATTTTGGGCGCCAGTGGCTCCATTCCAGGAATTGCATTCTGCGATTGTGAGCGGTTCGTGCGGGCCGAAAGGATTCTCACTGGTAGGCAGTGGTTGTGCTTGGTTGAGCTGCCGGGCGACTGTCAGGTGTGTTCCTTTGCTGCCCACATAAGCCACATCGAGCAACAGGTTTCGGATCACTTCTCTCTGGACACTGAAACTCCATTGCTGCGCGTAAGGCCAGACTGCTTTCGTCGGAATAGATGTAACGTCGAGAGGATAGAGGCTGTTCGGTGGTGGCGCGCTGTGCGCCCCAGTCGAACAGACGCTGTTGTTACCGCCGCCAAACCCTACGTTACCGATACACATGTAACTTGAGGGATTGACCTGCGTCACGCTCAGCACTTGCGGAGAACTGCCTTCGAGCGAACCAGTATTCGCTTCGTTACCCGTGCCGTGCTCATAAAACACGCCGTACCCTGCGCGGATAGAAGTCTTGCCATCACCGATCGGATCCCAAGCGAAACCTACACGTGGCGCGAAATTGGAGAGATGTCCCTGCATGCAACTCGAGGGCGTACCGTTTACGCCACATTGCACCAGGCCCAAGTCTTTGACGACACCTGGATCCAACTGGAAATTAGAAGGGTTAAACGGTATCGCACTCATCGTGCTCTTCTCTAGAAGCGCGCCAGAGTTTGGATCTACCGCGAAACGAGAGGGGTTAAATTGCGCAGGCACCCAGTTCCAGACGTTGTGATTTTTCTCGCTGTACGTGCCAAACAGACTTACGCGCAAACCCAAATTCAGTGTGAACCGCGGAGTCACCTTCCAGTCATCTTGAATGTACGGCTCAACAATCTGATATCGCTGGTAGTATCGCTGCTGGCCAGAGTCTTGGGTGTAAGTTTGGATATATCCGCAGGTGGCACAGCCTATTCTCTGATTCAGAAGAAAATCCGTGAAGGCGTTACCAGTGCTGTTGGCCAGATTACTGAAAGTCAAAAAGCCCGATTCCTCGCCGCTCGCCGCCCCGATAACATTGTTGTTCTGGTTCCGCTGGGCGTAAACATACTGCGCGCCCATGGTAAGCGTATGTTTGCCAAGGGACTTGCTGATATCGTCGCGCACCGAGTAGGTCGGGTTCGTATGGCCCCACGGCATGTACGAAGTATCGACTCCGAAGCCAACACCTCCGTATGCAGCATTTGTTCCCAAAAAAGCAACCCCCGGCATCTTGTTCGCGAAGCCGTTGTTGAATACGTAGCCCATGCCACATTGAGGGCTGACTCCTCCCGGTTGGACGCTCAGGTTCGGGTTGCATACTCCAGGATGCGCCGGATCGATTACAAGAGGTTGGTACAGCGAAGGATTGAGTTGATAATTAGCGCCACCCGGACCGTTCTGGTTTTGCAATGTGATGCTCGAGTTGACGTAGCTCAAAACCAAGTTGTTGATGAACGTCGGCGAAATTACGCTGGTTAATCCTGCGACCAGGCTGCTACCCGGCCCTACGAATCGGTTCTGCACGGTTGGAAACGTCCCTGCACTGGGATAGTTCAGGTGTTGATAAGACCACTGAGGTGCAAGGACGGTGGTATCCCAGGCGTCATGGACATAGCGGAAATACACTCTGGTATTGGCGCTCACGTTATGGTCGATTCGAAACAACTCCTCGCGCCAGTACGTGGATGGAGAGATGACCGCGTTGTAGCAATGGTAAGGATCAGTAGGATCTGGACTGGTGACGCTGTAATTGCAGCCTACGGCAGAGTTGGGCAATGGAATCAGATTTGAATTCAAAATCGCTAGTGCATTTTTATTTATCCATTGCGCCGGGAGCGTGCTCAGCGGCAACTCAGCATTGGTATTGATAACCGCAGGTTTCCCATCGACCGATGTCATGGATGGACAGTCGGGGTACTGCTGGCGATTGAAAATGCCACCGGCGCCTGGCAGCGGGCATACGTCGCGAAAATCGAATAACTGCACAACCTGGCCGCCCTGGAGGGTGGCCAAATTTTGCTGTATCCCGTTTGAAGTCATCACCAAGCCTCGTTCCTTCAGCGACGGGACCGCTTGGTTGTAATCTGTGGGGGTCTTTTCCAGACGTGCTTCCTCGGAGAAGAAAAAGAACGTCTTGTCTCGCTTCTTGTTGAAGACGCCGGGGATTGTCAGTGGGCCACCGATCGTACCGCCGAAATCTTGGCGACGATACAGGGGTGCGCTGCTGGTCACATCGAAGTAATTGCGCGCGTTGAACAGTTCGTTCCGAACAAACCAGTAAGCATTGCCGTGGAAGTCCTTCGT
>CAYNPS010000029.1:28056-36392 GCA_964399125.1 uncultured Terriglobales bacterium | reverse complement strand
CCCTGCTCTGCTGTGTGCACTGCCGGCGGAGAGATTTTGAAGCGAAATCCCTGATCGTTGAGGCTGGTGATTGCGTTGCCGATCACCATATTTGCAAGTTCGCAAACCGTCTCCCGGACGAGTTCATCCGAGGGCTCAACTTCGCCTCCCGCGAGATGCTTGGCGATGTGCATCGCCGTTTGCGCATCGGTGTCGAGGATGATGCGGCCTTCGATGTCGCCGGCGATCTCGATGAGCGCAGCAATGCCTTTACGGCGATAGGTTTCTTCCTCCATGCTGACGTCGCCGATGCGCGTCTCGCATTGCAGGCTCTCGGCGAGCACGGCGTCGGCCGAGTTGATGAAGGGCTGGATCAGCTCCATTTTCATGGCTACTGCGCTCCTGCGCCGACTGCCGACGTGGTGAGAACGTCGTCGCCCATCACGTAGCGAATCACTTCGTAAAGAACGTCCGGCTTCACCGGCTTTTGCACGAAGTGGCGCGCTCCTTTTTGCAGCGCAGCGACAATGTTCTCCTGGTATCCCACGGACGAGACCATCACGATGCGCGCATTCTGGAATTGCCGAATGATGCGCTCGGCGGCCTCGATGCCTTCCATCTGCGGCATGGTGATGTCCATCAGCACGAGATCCGGCTGCAGACGCTCGTATTCGGTAATGGCAGTGCAGCCATCGCCCGCTTCGCCGACCACTTCGCCTCCGAAGGACTCCAGCATCTTGGCGATGTTTTTGCGCGCGAAGATCGAATCATCCACAATCAGGTAGCGCACTGGCTTCTTGTCTTTGCTTCGGACTATCGCAGCAAATTGCTCCATATACATTCTCCTAACTGCCTGCTCATCTCCCGGATCAGCCCGCTATGCGGACTGCTCTCAAATTCAAGCGTTCACTCCAGTCGTCGCAGCAGCGCGCGACGGTGTTGAACAATTCCGAACCAACACGTTCGGAAGAGCGTCGAGCGGTACGACTCGCATGACGTGTCCGCGATCGATTCCCGCTTTGGGCATGCCAAACACTACGCAGGAATGCTCATCCTGCGCGAGCGTCAGTCCGCCCGATCTCTTAATTGCACCTAAACCTTCAGCGCCGTCCTCGCCCATGCCGGTCATGAGGAGACCAATGGACTTCGGGCCGAACTCCCTCGCTACTGACTGAAAGAGAACATCGACTGAAGGACGGTGGCCGTTTACCCTGTCGTCATCTCCAAGAACCACGACGTCTCCCAGCGGCATACGACGTACTCGCATGTGTCGATTGCCGGGACAGATCAGAGCGCGGCCGGCAACAAGTACATCTCCTGAGCGAGCTTCTCGTACATCGATCGCGCAACATTCATGCAGGCGACGGGCGAACATCTCGGTGAATCCTTCCGGCATATGCTGCACGATCACCAGCGCGCCGCTGAAGTCTCCTGGCAATTCCGAAAGCAAATGCTGCAGCGCGTTTGGTCCACCGGTTGAGATTCCGATTGCCACTACCTTCGTGGGTGCCGCATTGGGACGGTGAATCGGCTTCTGGACTTTCGTGGCTTCACGCAGCGGCGTCGTTCCCTTATTGCCGTAACGCGCAGCGATCTTTACCTTTTCAACCAGGGCTTCAGCGACACCTTCCATCTTGGCCTGTGAGGCGTCGAAGGGCTTCGGAACAAAATCGAATGCTCCCAGTTGGAGCGCTTTGAACGTCGCGGCTGCACCATTCACGCTATGTGCACTTACAACCACAACGGGCAGACGATAGCTGCGGGTGATCTGGCGCAATGTCTCCATGCCGTCCATGCGAGGCATTTCGAGATCGAGCGTGACCACATGGGGCCTGAGCTCTTCGATCTTTTTTAATCCGAAGTTGCCGTCCATCGCTGTCCCTACGACTTCAATATCCGGATCGCGCGCAAGAATTGCAGGAATTAGCTTGCGCATGAGAGCCGAATCATCGATCACCAGAACCCGTACCTTGGCCCCGTCACTCACGCCGTGACTGCCTCCATGGCCAGCGGCGCTCGTCCGAGCCTCGCCACTACCGCAGAAAGATTCAAAATCAAGACCACGCTGCCATCGCCCAGGATCGACGCGCCGCTTACCAGTTCGGTCGCGGCTATGTCGTTGTCGAGCGCTTTGATCACAAGCTCTTCTTCGCCTACAAGCCGGTCAACGATTAATCCGAACTTGCGATCGCCAATGGCAACAACGATGACAAAGATTTTCTTCGAGATCGGCACTGGCCCACGCTTGACCAGTTGGTTCATGCGCACAAGCGTTAGCACCTGATCGCGCAGTTGCATAACTTCGTGCTGATCTACGCGATGCAGATCTGCAGACGACGCCCGTGCGATCTCCAGCACCGATGCGAGTGGCACCGCATATAGACGGTCCGAAACACGGAACATCAGCGCTTTGATAATCGCAAGCGTCAGCGGGACTTTCAGCAGGAAGCTCGTTCCCTGTCCCGTCTTGGAATCGATCGACACTGAACCCTTCAGTCGCTCGATGACCGATTTCACGATGTCCATTCCCATACCGCGTCCGGAGATCTCGGTAACTTGCTCCGCGGTACTCAGGCCTGGATGAAAGACAAGATGGAGCGCATCTGTGTCGGAGAGGCGTTCCGCTTCTTCGTGCGAGAGCACGCCTCGCTCGACCGCTTTGCTGACCAATTTGAAGCGATCGATTCCGCCGCCATCGTCCGAGCACTCGATCACGATCTGATTGCCTTGATGAAACGCGTTGAGTCTGATGGTCCCCTGGGCCGGTTTGCCCGCTGCTACGCGCTCTTCCGGAGTTTCGATTCCGTGATCGGCAGCATTGCGCAGCAGGTGCGACAGCGGCTCGGCAAGCGCATCGAGAATGCTCTTGTCGAGATCCGTCTCTTCTCCGGAAATCTGCAGGACAACGTCTTTGCCGCAGGTTTTGGCCACATCGCGGACCATTCGCGGAAAGCGCCGGAAAAGCTGTTCGACCGGCACCATGCGAATCTTCATGACCGATTTCTGCAGATCGTTCAATACGCGTGCCTGGAAAGCCATGGCGTCAGAGAACTTCGCGCGTAAAGGATCTTTGGCAAAGCGCTTTTCAAATTCACTAGTCGCCTGCATCAGCATGGACTTGCCGATCACGAGTTCGCCAACCAGATTGAGAACAGCGTCAATTCGTTCAGCATCGACGCGCAGCTTTGCGTTTGCGAGCGAAGCTGACGAACTCGGAGTCGAAGTCTCTTCCGGCGTGGACTCGCTCTCCCGTTCCGATATTCCGAGGACGTCTGTCTCCTCTGCGGAGGAGACCTCTATGCTTTCAGCGGTTTCGTCATTGCCTTTGCGGGAAGCGGGCTCTATTATGACGTTGGAAATGATGGACGGAATCCGGCATTTGCTTTCGATGCTCTCGACGGGCGCCGACGAGGCAAGCGCAAATTCCAGCACGTCGATCTGGTCGGAGAGAGAACTCTCATCCGGAAAAGCAGCCAGGATATCGCCGAACTGAGCCAGCGCATTCTTCACCAGTTGAACTGCCGCCGTCTTCATCGGGCAATTCGGATCGATCGCCAGTGCAATGTTGTAAACACTGCGTCCTGCGCCGAATTCACGCTCGATGGCTATCTGCTCATACTCGCTCCAGGCAAAGCGGCCAGTGAGTTTGTAGGGGACAATATGGCGCGGCTCGGGGGTTGCAACCAGTTCGCGAATTCGTTCACGAACTGCGGCGATTGCATGAACAGTGGCGGTAGTTGGAGGCTGCATCCCCTCGCGATAGCGGGTAAGTAGCACTGCAAAAATATCCGCGCAAGTCAGTACGGCTTCAACCAGCTTGCCTTTGCTCGAGGCTGCAAGCTCGGGCGTGAGCACGTCTTCGAGCTGATGAGCGAGGCCGCTGAGTTCGTCGAAACCGCAGGCAGCCGAGTCGCCCTTCAAAGTGTGGACGGTTCTGCGTACTGCACGCACGAGTTCCGCGTCTTGCGGATTTTTCTCAAGACGGAGGCCCTGCTCGTTGAGCGCCTGCAGAAGCTCCGAGGCGGTCTCAAAGAACAGCTCGCGCATCTCGAATTGTTGTTCTTCCGAGAAGAAGCTCAAACCGTTGCCTCGATGCGTTGATATGCCGTGCCGTTGTTCTCATGAATCATGCGGAACTTGTCGGTGAGTCCGAACAGGCTCTCCGCATGACCGACAAGCAAGTACCCTTCAGGATTCAAACAGCGATAAAACTTATCGATGAGCCGCTTCTGCTCCGCTTCATCGAAGTAGATCATCACGTTGCGGCAAAAGATGACGTCGTTGCGCTGCGGAAGGAATTCCGTTTTGAGATTGTGAAAATCGAAATGTACAAGTTCCTTCAGCGCCCTTTTCACTGCATAGCGATCGCCGACCTTATCGAAGTAGCGCAGACGAAAGCTGTAGTCCACCGGCTCCATTTGTGCATCGGTGTATGAACCTTCTTGCGCCGCCCGCAATGCCGAGTAGCTGATGTCCGAAGCCAGAATTTCTACCTTCCAGGGTGGAGGGATCATCGGTTTGGGCGATGGCATCTCGAATGGCAGCGGATTCCGCAAGTAGTAGTAGGCCAGTGCGTCAGAAATCTGCATGGCCATCGTGTACGGTTCCTGGCCTGTAGAGCAGCCCGCGCTCCAGCAGCGGAGCGTCCAGTCGCGGCGTCCCTGCTTGCGATGCAATAGCTCTTCCAGAATGGTCTTTTGGAAGAGATCGAGCTGCGCGCGATTTCGGAAAAAGCTGGTCTCGTTGACGGTTAGGTTCTCGAGTAGCGCGCTGAGTTCGCCCTTACCTTCGCGGCTGGTGAGAAGGCGGTAGTAGCTGTAGAAGCTATCGAGGTTGCAGGCTTTCAAGCGCCGTTGCAGGCGGTCTTGCAAGAAGTGAACGCGGCGCTCGTCGAAGTGCATTCCGCATTCCTGGTAGATCAAGGTCTGCAGGAGCTTGAGCTCGGCGTCGCTAATGTTGATTGAAACAGTGAAAGTAGCCATTGAAGCTCTCTTTGAACCGCTGTTCAATATCGCGACGAACCGAGGAAGTCCGCAGCAATACCGTTCGTTTAAGCCATCGCGGGGACCGTCATCTCTCCGAGCCTTCGTAATTCGCCTTTTTGCATGATCTTCGCAAGATCGACGAGGATCACGAGCCGCCCATTCATCTTGCCTACGCCGGTGACATACTTCACTTCGGCATCGTCGAGAACGTCGGGCGGATTTTCAATCTCATTTTGGGAAATGCGCAGGACCTCCGACGCCGCGTCGACGATCAAGCCGACCATCTTCCGTTCAATCTCGGCGACCAGAATTCGGTTCTTGCGGCTGCGCTCAATCTTCTTTTCGCCAAAACGCTTGCGCAGATCGATAACAGAGATAATCTTTCCGCGCAGATTGATGACGCCTTCGACGTACTCCGGCGCATCCGGCACGGCGGTGATCTCCGGCACGCGAACGATCTCATGAACCAGATCAATCGGAACGCCGAAAGTCTCCTTCCCGATTCGGAAACCGACGAGTTGTAAGTCTTTCGCCATGGGCTCCTCGGATTCCGCTCTAGTTCACCGTAGTTGCGTATCGGGAATGCGGCTTCTGTTCTTCCTGCCAGCTGCCATTTGCGCTGTTCTTGCGATGGCCATTGCCATTTGCATGCTGCGATTCCAGTACGAAGCGATCCATGGATTCGAGCATGGCGCGGGACATCTTGTTCATTTGCTCGGCCGACGCAGCCAGTTCCGTTGATCCTGAAGTCGACCGCTGGATGAGTTCGCGCATCTTCTCCATTGCGCGAACAACGGCCTGCGCTCCCGAAGCCTGCTCTTCCACTGAAGAATTGATCTCGTGTGTGATTTCGTTGAGCCGTGTAGTGGCGCGAGCAATCTGAGAAGATCCGTGTGACTGTTCGTTCGTCGCGGCGCCGATCTCTTGAGCGAACTTGTAGACTTCAGTAACGACGTTCGAGATTTTCTTCAGAGCAGTGCTGAGGTCCGTGCCCTGCACCAAGCCGTCGTTCACAATCGAGGTGCTTTTTTCCATGTTCTCGACGGCCTTGCGAGCTTCTTTCTGAATGTTCTCGATCAAATCGGAAATCTCACGCGTAGACTGCGCTGATTTTTCCGCGAGCTTGCGGACTTCGTCAGCGACAACCGCGAAACCCAGTCCATGTTCGCCGGCACGCGCCGCTTCGATTGCCGCGTTCAACGCCAGCAGGTTCGTCTGTTCGGCCAAATCATCGATGACTTCGATGATCTTGCCGATGTCATCGGCGCGCGTGCCCAAAGCGCGAATGATCCCCGAAGACGCCTGGATCGAACCGTTGATCTTGTTAAGACCATCGGTCGTCTTTTCCATCGTCTGAATTCCGCTCTGTACCTCTTCACGCGAGCGCTGGGAGATATCGAGCAGAACCTTGGCCGTGTCGGCTACGCGCTGAATGGAGGCGACCATCTGATCGATTGAAGCTGAGGTCTCGCTCACGCTCGATGCTTGCGTTTGCGTGTTCTTCACCATGTTTTGCACGTTGATACTCATCTCGTGCATGGTGCTGGTGACCTCATCGATCGCTGATGCAGCCTGTACGTTGATCTTCGCTGATTCGTCGGAAGCGCTTGCTACTTCGTTCGACCCGCCCGCTACCTGCGACGCACTGTCACGCGTGCTCTTTACCAGCGCACGGAGACCGATCGTCATTTCGGAGAAAGCTCTGCCCAAAGTGTCGCGCTGCGAACGTGGCTGGACTTGGACACTGAGGTCGCCACCGGCAATAGCCTCCGAGAATGCTGCCATCTCCTTGAGATAGGCAATCATCTTGTTGAAGCTCTTGCTCAGCTCGCCGATCTCATCGTTGCGCTCAATGTCGATCTTCTGATCCAGATCGCCCGAATCGCCAATCTCACGCGCTATGAGCATCAGGTGGAAGAGAGGATCGGTGATCGACTTGGGAATGTAGTAGGCAATGGCAATGCCTCCGCCAATCGCGAGGAATGCCAGCATGCCGGCCACCCACGTCATCAGGGTTCCCAAACTGGCATCGCTCTGCTGCTGGTCCGTTAAGACCTGTTCGGTAGCTGCCATTGTCTGATCGACAGGATCTTTCACACTCTTCAGCCAATCGCTCGGATTCTGCTGAAGGTAGAAGATCTGCAGTTCCGCCACAGTGGAGTTGCCCGAATCGACCTGCTTGCGCTTATCCATCAGAGGACGCGCAAAGCGGTCGAGCCACTCGTGCTCCGCTTCATTCAGGCGATCAAGAGGAACACGTTCTTCTTCCGTGGCTTTGGCCTTGGTTTGGTGAATCTCCTCATCGAGATGAGACGCTCCGCTCACCACCTTTTCGGCCTCGGCGGGATCACCGCTCAGGAGGTAGTTGTCGAGATGGATTTGATTTTGGCTCAGCTCATACTGCAACGCCGATGTGTCGCGCAGGACGTCAAAAGATCGTTGCGTATGTTTCTTGGCCGAGTGCTCGCGGATCAGAGCCCCCACGTTGAATAGGCCGAGTATGAAGACCAACCCGGTCATCACGCCAAAGCCAACGCGAAGCTTTTTTGCGATTGTCATTGCCTATATACCTGCGTTTCCAGGCGCCGCAGCCTAGTTATTGCTGTTTGTAAAGCGAATCTCCACCACTTCCGTTCCTTCTGAGCCGGGCTCATAACGCCATTGCTTAACCGCCGCTTCGGCTGCATCGATCAACAGAGGATGTCCGCCGAGCGGACGAACTGATTTCACTTGACCGTTAGCAGCAACGATGAGTTCCAATTTCACCGCACCTGTGACGTTCATCTTTTTAGCTAAGTCGGGATATTGAGGGGCAACCTTCGATTTGAGCTTTCGTGTGGAATCGTCGGCATGAGTAAGCACTGCGAGGCCGAGGACAAAACCAATTACTGCTGCAAACCAGCGTGACTTCTGAAAGAAGCTGCGCACAGTTCTCTCCTTAGGGATGAATTCAGCTTGAAATGTGCACGGAGGCTGCCAGCATGACCTGAGTCGTGACCTCGGTAATCGACAGCTTTGCAAGTAGCTGATTTTTAACGAGAAACGCTTCAGAACCGAGGTGTGTTAAAGGAACATTTCAGGGAGGAAACCGTCTCACGACGCCAAAGATTGGTCATTCTCACGTCTCAAGCTGAGAACTTCTCAGGGGAGTAACTGGTTACCGACGGTGCTCGGCATTCCTGATTCGCGTTGACTCAAAATGAGATTGCACGGTACCGTCGCAATTCGGATCAAGCTCGTTTTGAGACAGTTTCTCCGAACATGAACCCCGAACAGCCAGACTCAGGCACGGAGTTGGAAAAACCCGAGCGCCATCGTCTGCGCGCCGAGGCGCTCGTCTCGTTCGCGTTGGAGATTGGTGGTTCGGTTGAA
>CAYNPS010000029.1:11909-27956 GCA_964399125.1 uncultured Terriglobales bacterium | reverse complement strand
TTCGCCTCGAGCTTCTCCAGCCAGACTTGCCCATTTTGTCTGGATTCCTCCGGCGAGCGCTTTCGCGAGGAATTTCGTGAAGCCAAGACCGGAAACATCTACCTCATTTCATCGTCGCGCCTGCGCAGTCCAGGCGATGATTCGGTACAGACTGTTCATGTTCTGAAAGATGTTACGGCCAGCCGCCGAGCTGAACGTCTTTATCGCGAACTCTTCGACAACATTCAGGAAGGAGCTTATTTCTCAGCTCCAGATGGCCAGCTACTGGAAGTCAACGATGCCTTAGTCCGCATGCTCGGCTATGACAGCCGTGAGCAACTGCTCGCCGTCAGTGCGGAGAAACTCTATGTAGATCCGGGACATCGGAACATCATCAAGCGCGCCCTGGATCAGTTTGGTCGGCTTCGCAATCATGAGCTTGCGCTTCTGCGTCGCGATGGATCCATCATCTACGTTCTGGAAAACAGCTTTGTTGTTCGCGACGATGCAGGAAGAGTCGTCGAGTACCGTGGTGTGCTTCTCGACATCACCGAAATGAAACACGTGCAGTCACAGCTGCTGCGCGAGCACGACTTTAATACGCAGATCCTGAACCACACCCAGAGTCTCATCGTCGTTGCCGACACGGCTGGGCTCGTGAGCTATGCCAACCGTCGCTGTTGCGAAGTTGCCATCGGAGCAGAAGGCGACTTAGTGGGCTCCCGAATCGAAACGATGGTGGCTCCCAGCCACCGCGCGATGCTGCGCAATGCAATCGATTCGGTCCTCGAAGGAAAAGCCGTTAACAACCTCGAATTGCCCCTTGTGCGCGATCGTCAGACCATCGGCAGCTTCTCTGTAAATCTCAGCCCGATGCGCAGTCCATCAGGAGAAGTGAACAGCTTGGTGGCGGTCATGACGGACATCACCGATGTGACCACGCTACAGGCGAAACTCGTGCACACCGAGAAGATGGCAGCTGTTGGACAGTTGGTTTCCGGCGTGGCGCACGAAGTCAACAATCCGCTTACTTCCATCATGGGATTCGCCGATCTCCTGCTCGACAATGCGGAACTCTCCGGCGACGTGAAGGAGGACCTGAAGGTCATCGTGCACGAGGCGCAGCGGACGCGGGAGATCGTACGCAATCTGCTCAGCTTTGCTCGCCAGACTCCGCCGGAAAAGCAGGCCGTCGATTTGCATCAGGTTCTTCGCCGCACAATTTCGTTGCGCTCCTACGATTTGAGTCATGCAGGCGTGGAATTGATCGAACAGCTGGATCCCACGCTGCCAGCCGTCACTGGCGATGCGCATCAGTTGCAGCAGGTATTTCTGAATATTCTCAACAATGCTTTTGATGCGGTGCGCGATACGCGACGCCCGGGCCGGATTGTCATCGCAACTTCGCGCCTCCGCGAATGCGCGGAGATCAAGTTCACCGATTCCGGAACGGGAATCGCAAATCCCGATCGAATCTTCGATCCCTTTTACACAACCAAAGAAGTGGGCAAAGGGACCGGTTTGGGTCTGAGTATCTGCTACGGAATCGTTCGAGAGCACGGCGGAGAGATTGTGTGCTTCAACAATCAGGACGCACCTGGAGCAACCTTTTGCGTGCGTCTGCCATTGTTGAATACCGGACGCGGATTAGCGAAGGCCGCAGCGGCATCGGTCTAGAAACGAGAAGATTGAAGATGAGCAAATTACCCCTGCTGGTGATCGAAGACGAAGCCGCCGTGATGTCTTTCTTGCGCACGGCATTGGAACGCAATGGCTACTCGATCGTCAGCGCCTCTTCAGGCGCCGAAGGGTTGAAGTTGCTGGAGAACGGCGCCTACATGGGAGTGATTTCGGATATGCGCACTCCCGGCGGTGTCAGCGGCGCCGATGTGCACGCATGGATTCGCGCTAATCGCCCGGAGCTCTCGCGACGCATCCTGTTTATTACTGGCGACACCGTGAATCGCGAGACGATGGACATCCTTGAGAAGACCGGTGCGCCGTGCATCGAAAAACCGTTTCGCGTGGCCCAGTTGCTGCGCAGTATTGAAACGCTTATGGCAGGTGAGGCGCGATGAGTCAGGAGACTCTGCATCTGCTCGTCGTCGACGATCAGGAGAGCATTCGCAAGCTCTGCGTCACAGTGGGCGCGTCTCTCGGATTGCGCTGTACGCAGGCAGAGAGTGCAGAAGCTGCGCTCGCAGAACTCGACTCCGATGCTCCCGACATGATCCTCGCCGACCTGATGATGCCCAACATGTCGGGTCTCGACTTCCTCACCGAAGTAAAGCGCACTATGGCCCACGCCGAGATCGCAATCATGACCGGCCATGGCTCCATCGAGAGCGCCGTTCAAGCGATGCGTCTCGGTGCTTACGACTACATCACCAAGCCTTTCCGAATAGAGGAGCTGAAACTTCTCCTGGAGCGCATGCGCGAGAAGGTCCAGCTCGTAAATGAAAACATCTTTCTGCGCGAGCGCGTGAATACTGAAACCGATCTGAGCGGAATTGTCGGCTCTTCCGTGAAGATTCAGGACGTGCTTCGTATGATCGCGCGGCTGAAAGACACGCGCACTCCGGTGCTCATCACCGGAGAAAGTGGGACAGGGAAAGAGCTCGTCGCACGAGCCATTCATTTTCGCGGCCAATATGCCAAACGCCCGTTCGTCGCGGTGGACTGTGGATCACTCGTTCCTACGCTTATTGAGAGCGAGTTGTTCGGCTACGAAAAGGGAGCTTTCACCGGCGCCGTACGCAGTAAAGAGGGTTTGTTCGAGAGTGCCAACGGCGGCACCATTTTTCTCGATGAGATCGGCGAGCTGCCTCTAGAGATGCAGGCCAAGCTTCTCAGAGTTCTGCAGGAGAAGGAAGTTCGTCCTGTAGGAAGCAATACTCGCGTGAAAGTCGATGTGCGAGTAATCGCAGCGACCAATCGGGATCTGGAAGCCGCATACAAAGAGGGCAGTTTCCGCAAAGATCTCTACTTCCGTCTGAACGTCGTGACCATGCATCTGCCGCCTCTGCGAGAGCGCAAGGCCGACATTCCCGCTTTGGTCCATTGGTTCCTGAACAAGTTTGTGCCTGGGCAGAATATCCAGATTACACAGGCAGCCATGCAGGACCTGATGCAATACGAATGGCCTGGCAACGTTCGCGAACTCGAGAATTGCATCGAGCGCGCAGTCGCCCTGGGCAGTCAGAACATCATCGAAGTTCATGATTTACCGCCCGCTATTCGTCGTCTTTCAGATCCGGCAGAAACGGATATCGAGCCATTACCCGTGAAATCCAGCGACCTGGAAGAGCTAGAGCGAGAGACGATCATGCGTGTTTTTCAGCAAACGAAAGGCGACAAAGTGTTGACCGGGCAGATGCTCGGCATCAGCCGTGCGACTCTGTATCGCAAATTGAAACGCTACAACATCGGCCAGACCTCCCAGATCGGGGCAGCCGCAGGAGTCCCGAAATGACCCTGTGATCTGCCCCATACCATGAGACGGCGGTTTCATTCTGAGACAAGCGACATCGCGTCAGCCCCGCAAACGATTGCTTCCAACATACTTTCAACGACTTAGAGTCGAATGCGATTTGGCAGCCGCTTTGCACATCCTTATCTGTCGCACTCTGTGTGTTCGAAGGGAAAGGCTGCGCGATGACAGTTGCACGAGACTCGCTGAGACAGGAACTGCCAAAGAATGGAAATCGGGCCACCATGCAAGCGGGACCGGATCTGGAACGGCTCGCACAGTTCTTCCCGGATGGCACGAGGGTCAAGATGCCTGTCGAGGTTTTGCGCGTGGGCAGCGGCTCCTCTGAGTCGGTCCGTACTGTTTTGGAATATGGCACCGCGCGCGAAGTGATCTTCCGCTGCGCAGTTCCGATGGAATTCGGCGACCGCCTGCGGCTCACAAATCGCGACGGCTCTCTGGATGCGGAGGCCGAAGTGACCGCGGTTCAGATCGGCGCTTCTGAAACCTTGGTGGCGGCTCGATTCACCACCGAGGTGCATAACTGGATCATCAAATAATGAGCACCGCGACTGTATCCCTGATTGAAATTGCTGCCGAATGGCGTAGTGCGCGGCGTCTTTATTCCTTTTATTCCGCCCTCATTCGCGAGTTTCAGCTCGAAGTTCCACATTGCAAGGAACTGGAAAATCCTGTGGATCGCGCTGAACGCGAGGTCTTGGATCGGGTCCATAAATGGTTCGATCAAGTAGATCGCCAGGTGCAGGTCGCGCAGATGCGGCAGCTTCTGCAGAGTGATCGCTTTGGGGAGGAACAGCTCCTTCGCGCATTGCTTCTGCGGCACTTGCCGCAAAAACAGCGGGATGAGGCGCTCCGCGACAAGCTCGATTATCTGTTGGTGCAGTACTTCGCTGCCGTGGCGCCGCACCATCCGCATGACACTCAGGTCACAGCTTCAGAAGTAGCGCAAGCGCTGCGCCCGGTACTCGGTTCCATCGCACCACGCGAGTTTCCTTGGGTAAAGCAGTTGGAGGAGATTGCTAACAGCGTAGACCGCTGCTCGAGCCTCTCCGAATTGCTCGACAGCGGACTCGTCGAACTCGGCAGGAATAAGAAGAGAGAGCTTGGCGCTCAATACTTCTCTCCCGAAGCGCTGATTCAAATCACCAGGTTCAACTTCCGTCTGCGGCTTGGATTCTTCCGCCTCATGCACTCCGATCTACAGGCGATTCGCACCGCACTTCAGCAACTCGAGAGCGCGGGTGTAAGCAGCGTGGATTGTCGCGAAGCCGGGCTTGGTTCGGAAGAACCAGTAACGACTCTGCGGACTCTGTGTCATCAATGGAAGAAACCGTTCCGTGAAGCGTATCGGGCGGGACAGTCGTTCCGTCAGCTCGGCCAGGTTCGCAACATCCTTACAAAAAAGACTCAGACGATTGCCGCGACAAAGAATGGAGCGCCATCGGCTTCGTCTCAATCTGCGCCCCCGGAATTCACGGTTACTGCGCCAGATGCAGCGGTGCCGATAGAGTCTCGTGCTGAAGCCTCTCTTGACAAGGTAATTGAGGCCATTTCGGAACAATTATTCGCTTCGAAGCAAAAGAGCACCGTATGCACGGTTGTCGTCGGCCATGCAAAGGAAGTTCTCGCATCATGGGAAGTGAAAGCCTACGTGCAGGCAGGCGACCCAAGCTGCGGAGCAATTCAGCGTGCAGTTGCCGCGCGCTGCTTACTTGCGAACGCTGCAGCCATGGCGAAGGAAGGAAATAAGAACGGACTCGCCGAAGCTTTGAACTGTGGACATCATCAGGCAGCAGCGATTCAGGAACAGGTAGCAAAAGCAAAGGAGCGAGGTGACATCGACGCAGCAGTGAGTCTTGCAGCCACAGCAAAGCGCCTGCTGGCGGTAATCGATGCGACGGAGAAGTCGAAGTAAATGAGTCAGCTTGCCAATTCAGTTGCCAGGCTGCTGGTCGTTTCCGATCAGGCAGGCTTCTTCCGCGATCTGGTCGCGCGCTGGCAGATGCAGTCGCAGGTGCCGGAATTCACAGCAGTAAACAGTGACCTGCTGCGAAGCACGAGCGCGTCCGCATTTGAAATTGCGATCGCCGGCGATCTGCAGTCGTCGCGTGCAAGCGAAGTTCGTACGCTGCTGAACAGAGGCGCTGCTCCCGCTGTATACGTCTCTGCTTCCGGAGAGTCTGTGCATGGTTTGCGGCGTGAGTATCCGCGGCTGACGATCATTCCGCGACACGACGCCTGGCTCGACACGCTGGTCCTGGTGACGGAGGAAGTCCTGAAGCGTCGTGAGATCTCGGCACACATTCAGCGCCTCGAGCAAAATGCGCGAGCGCAGGAGGGCCATGCCGTGCTGGGTAAGTACATGGCAGAGATGCGGCACGGATTTAACAACGCGCTCACGTCCGTTTTGGGAAACGCAGAATTGTTGATGCTGCAGTCAGCAGGACTCGAACCTACTATGCGCGAGCAACTGGAAACGCTACATGCGATGACGCTTCGTCTGCACGAAATGATGCAACGCTTTACCTCGTTAGAACTGGAAATGCAACGCGCGGAGAAAACCGCACGGTCGGAGAACAACTTGGATTCGCTCAGTTTCGCGGCAAGAGCTTGAGATGGAGTTATAGAGATACCTGTGAAAAAGATCCTCATTGTCGATGATTCGCTGGCAGAAGTGAAGCTCATGGAATCCGTGCTTCAAAAGGCGGGCTACTGGCCTGTCGCGATTCACGATCCGCGCAAGCTCGAAGCGACCATCGCGGCGGAACGGCCGAGTTTGATTCTGATGGATGTCGTCATGCCGGAGCGCAACGGCTTCCAGGCATGTCGTGAACTTAAGGGGAGTGCGGAGTTCAGCTCCATTCCTGTTGTGATCGTGAGTTCCAAGAACACGGAAAGCGATAAGTTTTGGGCCCAGCAGCAGGGAGCCGATGGCTACGTAATTAAGCCGTTTACTCCAGCTGAGCTTCTCGGGGCAGTGCAGAGGTTTGTATAGGTGATGGAAGAAACACCAATTCCGCAACAGCTCGAGCCGATCTCGCCGGATCAGATCGAAGTTCCCGATCTGGCACTCGGTCCGCAGGAGCCACTGCGCCAGTATTGCGTATTTCGCGCAGGACGCGAGCGTTTCTGTCTGTCGGTATTGGAAGTAGAAGAGGTCGTAGATTGGCCACCTTTGACGCGCATGCCGCTGGCGCCCAGCTTTTTAATGGGCATCTTCAACCTGCGCGGATCGATTGTGCCGATCGTGGACATCGCCTTCAGCGAGGGACGCCGTCCGGATCTGCCGCCGCGGCAAGTTGTCGTCGCGTATCTGCCGGCGGAAGGAGATCGCGATCATCTTCGCATTGGAATTGCCGCCGACGAGGTGTTCGGAACCTACAGCACCTCTGAACCTCTGATTCTGGCGGACATTCCTCGCGATGTTCCGCACTGTTGCGGCATGCTGCGCCAGGATGACCGGCTGGCGCTCACGCTGGATTTGAAGCGATTGGTAGAGGCATTTCCGGTCCCGGTGATATGACCACATTGGGAAAGTGGAGTTCAGGTTTTCGGAGGCAGTTATGAAAGGTCGGCTGAATCAAGCCATCTGGACATTGGGAACGATCAACGCCGCAGCATTGCTTGCCGTTCTCTATTTCGCATACTCGGCAGGATCGCACGCCAACGGACTAGGCATTGGCGACGCGATGTCGGCGCCGGGCGAGACCCCGAAGCTGTTTCTCGCCGCGGTGCTCGTTGCCTTGTCTGCGGCGATGTTCGTTCTCTTCCGCTTATCGAACAAAGTAGCGAAGCCGGTGAGCGAACTCGTGAACTACTCGCAGAAATTCTCTAACGGCGAGTACAACAGCCGTCCGCACATCGAGGGTGACGACGATTTCTCTGTCATCGCCGAGAACTTCACGCGGAGCTCCGAGCGCATCAGCCGCGCCGTTCACAATCACGAGGCGCAGGAGGCATTGCAGAAGAGCGTTACGGACTTCCTGACCGTCGTCAGCCAGATTGCTCGCGGCGATCTCACGTTGCGTGGGCGCGTCACGAACGATGCCTTGGGCAATGTCGTTGACTCCGTTAATTACATGCTCGACAACTTTGCGAAGGTGCTTGAGCGCGTGCGCAAGGCCGCCGTCGATGTGTCATCGAGCGCGAACGAGATTCTGCTCTCCTCCGAAGACATGGCCAGTGGCGCTGTGCAGCAGGACCAGGAAATCACGAATACGTCTTCTGCCGTCGAAGAGCTGACGGTTTCGATGAAGCAGGTGTCGAACAACGCTGAAGCGTCGGCGGAAGCTGCGCGTCGTGCTCTCGACGCCGCCGAGCAGGGTAACCGATCGGTGCGCGACACGCTGGAAGGCATGCAGCGCATTCGTGCTTCGGTGCAGGCGACCGCGAAGAAAATCAAATCTCTTGGCGATCGCTCGCTGGAAATTTCGGAAATCATCAATGTGATTAACGACATCACCGAGCAGACCAACTTGCTCGCTCTGAACGCTGCTATCGAGGCTGCCCGAGCCGGTGAGGCGGGTCGCGGATTCGCCGTGGTTGCCGATGAAGTCCGCAAGCTGGCTGAACACTCACGCACGGCAACGAAAGACATCGCGGGCTTGATCAAGGCGATTCAGGCGGAAACGAACGAGGCCGTGGTGGTGATGGAAGAAGGAACCAAGGAAGTGGAAGTCGGAGCGCGGCTGGCAGATCAAGCCGGAAAAGCTCTGGAAGCCATTTCGAGCGTCGTGCGTCAATCCGCGGAACTGGTACAGGAGATTTCGCTTGCGTCAAAGCAGCAGGTGCGCGGAACGGAAGGCGTGGCGAACGCGATGCAGATCATCTCGAACATTACTCGCCAAACTTCGCAAGGCGCGCGCCAGACGGCACGCACGGTCGAAAACATGGTGAAGCTCTCGGAGCAGCTGAACGAGGCGCTGTCGCAGTTCCGCATCAGCTCAAGCGGGCCAGTTGAGATTAAGGAACTGAGTTCGGCAGCAGCGGTGGCACGGCGATAGTCGATCAAGGAAATATTTGATCCAGACACGTGGTTGAGAATTCCAATTCGGTATTAGTAACCGAGCATGAACTCGGCGAACTGCGTTCGTTGATCGAACGCCGTTCTGGAATTCTGTTTGATGAATCCCGTACGCGCTTTTTATCCAAGCACGTTCATGAACACTTGATCCAGAAGCGGCTATCGCGCGCCTCCGAGTTGCTGCGCGTGATGAATGGATCGAATTCCGAATACGAATCCCTCTTGGAGAGACTGCTTACTCAGGAAACTTCGTTCTTCCGCTACCCGGCTGTATATCAGGCGCTCGCAGAAAAAGTCCTGCCTGAAATCCACGCGAAAAAGTTTTGGAAGAATCCACGCACCCTGCGTATATGGAGCGCTGGCTGCTCCACCGGCGAAGAGCCTTATTCGATAGCGATCAGCGTGCTTGATGCTCTGGAGCTACCCGATGCCTGGACAATTGAGATTTTGGCGACAGATATCAGCCGCCATGCGTTGAGCGTCGCTGAAGCAGGCTGTTACACCAAGCGCGATCTGGAATCGCTCACGCCCGAGCAGATCGAGATGTATTTCTCCCAATCCGGGACTGACGGATACCGGGTGAAGCCAAAGCTGCGCAACATGATCACCTTTGCGCAGATGAATCTGGCGCAGATGATTTACATGGGACGCTTCGATTGCATTTTCTGCATGAACGTCCTCATTTATTTTTCCGACGATTTGCGCGCGAATGTGATCCGACGTTTTCATGAATACCTCGAGCCGGACGGATATTTGTTCCTGGGTCATGCAGAGTCGGTAGCAAAAGCCAAAGTGGAACTGGAGCCGATCGTCATCGCCGATTCCTTGATTTATCGCAAGTCGGCGCTGGCGCGAAGCGCCGCACAGGAGAGTCTGTGAGTACGCCCGGAGCAGAATTCGTCGAGGTCTTCCTCCAGGAAGCCTCCGAGCACCTGCAGTTTCTGCGGGAGTACTCCGGCATTCTTCAGGATCCGTATCCTGTTCCCGAGGACATTCAGCGCCTCTATATCGCTTCGCACACGCTCGAAGGCAGCTCCGGATCGTATGGATTCCCGCTCTTCCGCGAAGTCGCCAGCAAGCTCAGCCACATCTTCCAGTACGCGATGAACGCAACCATCGCGCCCGATGCGACTGGTGCGCTGGTCGAATTTATTTCGGAAGGAGTTGCCGTTCTCGAATCGGACCTGTTGGTGATCAGCGCCAACGGCGTCGAGAACGAAGAAGAGATCGCTGCGTTCAAGCAACGATACGCGTTCGCTTTCGAGCCAGTCGCGGCAACGCCACCGCCGGTTGAGAACTATGTCGCGCCAGTAAACCTGCATGAGAAGGCGAACCTGCCGCTCGCGGCAGAGCATCCGGGGAAGGCCGAGCCGAAACCTGAGGCTGTCCAGGAAACAAAAACTCTTGATCAGCCGAAAATTGCGCCGCAGTTAGACCCTGCAGTACAGCCCATTGCCGCCTCAGCGCCTGCGAGTCCCGGAAGCGATCTTCCTGATCTGGAACCCGACGGCGATGTTCCCGCCGAGATTCTTGAGTTCTTTATTCCAGAAGCGGAAGAGCATCTGCAGATCGTTCAGGATTGCCTGCTGACGCTCGAAAGTTCAACCGATCCAGACATTGTCCATCGCCTGTTCCGCTCGATGCATACCATCAAGGGTTCTGCGGCGCAGGTCGGGTTGCAGAGAATTTCGCACGTTGCGCATCGTGCTGAGGACCTGATCGGACGCGTTCGCGACGGGGAGATCAAGCCGAGCCAGAAGATCATCGACCTTTGCTTCGAAGCGGTCGATGTCATCAAAAAGTTCGTTTATCGCCAGTGGCCGGATGAAGCCACGCTCCAAACGACAGTAAAGTCCCTGCTAAGCAGACTGGGCGCACTCGCGCCAGCAGAAGAATCCGATCAGGCTGCTCCAGCAAAAGAGCCCGCTGCGGAGGCTCCGCACGCTGTTCCAGTAAAAGCCGAAAGCGCTCCTGTGCCGGCCAAGCCGGTAATCGAGGAAAGTGCCGAATCGGAACAGGAACCGGAGATCATCGCCGGCCTACGCAGCAAAGAGCCGGCTGCGCTGCCGCAATCCAAATCGGTTCGCATCGCGCTCGAACGTCTGGACAGCATGATGAATGCTGTCGGCGAACTCGTCATCAATCGTACCCGTATGCTGGGTCGTCTGACCGAACTGCAGCGACTCGCCGAAGTGCTGAACTTTTCCAAGGGCAGGATGTCGGAGAAGATCTCCGATTTCCAGGAGAAGCATGAGTTCAGCCGGTTGACGGGAATTTTCACATCATCGTTCTCTTCGACGGCGTCCCACGGTCTGGTTGGAGGCTTTGGCGATTCGACAGAATTCAGTGAACTCGAGTGGGATCGCTACGACGACTACAACATCCTTTCACGCTCGCTTACGGAAATCTCGGCGGACGTCACCGAGGTCCTCACACAGCTCGATGGCTTCGTTCGCCGCGTGGACTCCGACATCGACGAATTCACCAAGCTCGCGCACCGCTTGCAGGATGAGATCACGCAAGCGCGAATGGTTCCGATCGGGAACCTGTACACGCGCATCTCGCGTACCGTGCGCGACGCCGCCAAGGCTGCAGGCAAGCAGGTCGAGTTAACGCTAAGTGGCGCCGAAACGGAACTCGATAACAGCATTATTCAGCAGATCTCTGACCCTCTGATTCACCTGGTCCGCAACGCCGTTGCTCACGGACTCGAAAGCTCCGAAGAGCGATACAACGCCGGGAAGACCGATCACGGCAACGTTGCCGTGCGCGCGTACCATCGTGGGAATCACATTTATATCGAGGTCGAGGACGACGGAAAAGGGATCGATTACGACAAGGTCCGTAAAACCGCCATCGAGCAGGGCATCTATTCGCAGGATCAGGCGGAGCGCCTCGGAGAGCGTGATCTGCTGGAGTTACTTTTCCATCCTGGATTCTCTACCGCCTCGCGAAAGACCGAACTCGCCGGCCGTGGTGTAGGACTCGATGTTGTTCGGGCAAATCTGACGACGCTTAACGGCGAAATCGACGTCGACACGCAAAAGAACGTCGGCACGCGCTTCACGCTGAAGGTTCCGCTCACGCTCATCATTTCGCAGGCGCTCTTCATTCGTTGCGGGGACATGTCGTTCGCGTTTCCGCTGTCGTTCGTCGAAGAGATCCGCCGAGTTCCGGCGAGCACGATCGAAGAAGTTGGTGGCAAGCTGCTAACCAAGGTCCGGGATGTTGTGACTGAGGTTGTTCGGCTCGATTCCCAGCTTGGGTTGGCGCACGTTGAGCCGGTGAATGGCTTCTATCACCTTGTGATCGTGAGCGTCGCGGGACGATCGGTGGGCGTGATCATCGATGAGGTGCTGCGCAAAGACGAAATCGTTATTAAGAACCTTGGTGAATATCTGCGCAACGTGAAGCTCTTTCCAGGAGCGACAATCGCGCCGGATGGCAGCCTGATTCTGCTCATTGATGTGAATCGTCTGGTAGCCGGCGAGGCGATCGAGCGCCGCCCGTTGATGACCAGTGCGACCGCTGCGCGTATTTTCGCGCCAGGAGCTGCGGCACTCGCTGCTGGGGAAATCCCATCAGCTGCAATTGAGCCTGTGCGCCAGGACAAGGTAGTCATCCTCGCCGACGACTCGATCAGTGTGCGCAAGTTTGTCGGACGCATGCTGGAAAAAGCGGGATATCGCGTACGCCTCGCTGCCGACGGACTCGAGGCACTGGAAATCGCGCTGCAAACGCGCTGCGATCTGATCATTACCGATCTGGAAATGCCGCGCACGAATGGCTATGAGTTGATGATGCATCTCCGACAGAACGCCGAGACCAAAGGTATTCCCGTTATGGTCGTCACATCGCGCGCAGGCGCCAAGCACCGCGAGCGTGCCGAAAAAGAGGGTGCGGCGGGCTTTCTCACCAAGCCAGTCCAGGATGAGCAGTTGATTGCTGCGGTGGCTAACTTAATCGGTCCGGCGCACGGACCAGCGATGAAAGGAGAGGCGCACGCGGCGTCTCTGCCGACGGTATAAGCATGGTCGCTCAAGGCAAAATTCGTGTCCTCATTGCCGACGATTCGGCTTTCATGCGGAAGGTATTGCACAGCATTCTGCTCGCTGAGCCCGGCTTTGAAGTGGCGGGTGAAGCTCGCGATGGACGTGAAGCCGTAAGCCAGGCGGAAATGCTCAGGCCTGACGTAATCACCATGGATATCAACATGCCCCATCTTGATGGGCTACAGGCGACTGAGCAGATCATGTCCACAAACCCGCGACCGATCGTGGTGGTGAGCTCTGAGTCAAAGGAAGGCGCAGAGATCACGCTCAAGGCTCTTCAGCTAGGCGCGATTGACTTTGTCGCTAAGCCGAACAGTGGCGTCGATCTCGACATGAGCAGCGTACGCGATGAGTTGGTGCGCAAGCTGCGCGTGGCTGCCAAGGTCCGAGTGGTACGTACGGCATCCCGAACAAAAGTCGCCCACGAGGTGGCGAGTTCGGCTCCACGGACGGAACCGGGAGTAACTCCCGGTCCCAAAACGGAAACGTCTCGCGCTGCCGCCCCAGCCAAATCGACCAGCAAGTTTCCATTGGTCGTGATTGCCGCGTCAACCGGCGGACCGGCAACACTGATGAAGTTTTTGCCGGCATTTCCGAAGGACTTTCCTGGAGCGCTGTTGATTGTGCAGCACATGCCGGGTGCATTTACAACGCAATTCAGCCAGCAGCTTTCTGATACCTGCGCGATTCGCGTAAAGGAAGCCGAAGCCGGCGAGATCCTGGCTGCCGAGACTGCGTACATTTGCCCCGGCTCCCACCACATGCGCGTCTCGGCAACTGGGCGCGTCACGCTCGATGACGGTCCGCGCATTCTTGGTTACCGTCCCTGCGCAGATGTCACGCTGGAAAGCGCCGCTGAATATGCCGGTCCATTGTCGATCGGAGTGGTGATGACCGGAATGGGAAATGACGGAGTTCGCGGGGCACAGGCCATGAAGAGCGCCGGCGGATACATCATCGCGCAAGATGAATCAACCTCGGTGATCTTCGGCATGAACGCCGAAGCGATTCGAAACGGGGCGGTTGACCAGGTGCTGCCCATCGAAAACATCTTTGCCGCAATTGAAAAGAGAGTTCTCCTGGTGCACGGCGCGAAAGCAGGAGCGTAATGAAGATCTCGCAGTCACGGCCGCAGGTCAGCGCTCCACGGCGCGCACAGGAGACGGTGATTCTATTCTCCGTGACAGGCGTGAATTTTGCGATTGATGCGCGAGCGGTGGACGAGATTCGCGAGACTGCGGGACTGAAGACTTTCGCTTCGTACGCTTTTCAAGACAGGTTTGCCAAGGTGAAGCACACGCTCGAGCGGCAAGGCAACACGATCTTCGTCGTAGACGCCTGCGCGCATTTTCGCATGGAGGAAAAGGAACCGACACGAGTCTTGATTCTGCGGCATGCTCCGGCGGCCGTCGCAGTCGGATCGATCGACGGAATGCAGGAGATATACGCGATTCATAAGCTGCCGGTTGCGTTTACTGGCGAGGAGCGGAACTGGTATCGCGGACTCACGCTGATTAAGGGCCGTGTGATTCCGGTGGTACGTCCGGAGGCATTTTTAAGCAAAGCGGAGGCTACGCTGCTTGCGGCAGCGTCTCCGGCGAAAGAGAAGACAAGTAAGTTTGCAGTTGCAGCCAGATGAGCATCTTCAACGAGCAGCGATCGTTCGTGCTCTTTCCTATGGGAAAGAAGCGGTTCGCTCTGCCTGCAGAGCAAGTGAGCGAACTTGCGCGTCCGCGAGGGCAAGCTGAAGAGGAGATGCAGACCTTCCCGCACACAACTCCGCTGCTTAGCGGGGTCATCCTCCGGCGGAATCAGATTGTTCCCGTCGCCGACGTAGCTCCCCTGCTCATCGGTCCTGAGGCTCCGGAAAGAAAATTCTATCTGGTAATTCAACGAGAAATTGGAGGCAAGGCAACGCGCATTGCGATTCCCGTGACGGGAGAATGCGAGCTGGCGGAGGCGACACCGCGTCCCGCGACAGGCAAACTTCCCGATCATGTCTCTGGATTGCTATCGCTGCGCGATGAAATCGTTGAAGTCCTTGATCTTGAGCGGCTGATGCCGACGGAGGCTCAGGCGTGAGTTCCGAGTCCTCAGCCAAGCTGCTCCTCATCGACAGCAACGTCTTTTTCGCGAAGCGGCTCACCGACGCGCTAAAGCAAGAAGGCATGGAGGTCACGCACAGCACACAGGCTGCATATGCCTTGACGATGCTGGAGTGGGACACGCCATCCGCCATTCTCTGCGCTACTAATCTCCGGGAGATGAACGCGCTCGATCTGCCGCGCATTGTGCATGGTGATCAGAAGACCTCCCATATTCCCATTATTGCACTTGGAGAAGGCGGCGATCACGCGCTCATGGCCGCGTTCCGCGCTGGCTGCGATGATTATGTTGACCGCAAGCTTGGTCCCGATCACATCGCCGCGCATATCCGTACATTCCTGAGGAGCCATGATGAAGGTTTTCAGCCGACGCAGATGCTGGGCGGCTCGGAGACCGCGCTGAGCGGGAATCTCTCGCATCTCGATCTGCTCGGCGTGGTTCAAATGCTCGCCCAATCGCGACAAACGGGAGCGTTGCACATCAACGCCGCCGACTTGGATGGAGTGATGTTCTTTGACGGCGGAGACATCTCTCATGCCGAGGCCGGAGAACTTATTGGAGATGAAGCAGTGATCGAGATCGTTAAGCGGACGAATGGAATCGAAAACGGAGTTTACAAATTTGTCCCAGGCGCCAGCGCAACCACGCGAACGGTAATGCGCTCAGCCACCGAGTTGATGCTGGATGCCTTGCGCGAACTCGACGAAGGCGCCAACTTGCTCGAGGGAGAGGTCTAACATGTCAACCACCCCAACGGTTGTATTTATCGACGATAGTGCCACCATGCGCGAGGTGATCAAGATCGCCTTCCGGCGCGAGAACATTGACGTGGTCGCTTATCCCGATGCCGCCACTGCTCTGACTAACATCGAGCAGAGCAAACCCGATGTCGTGATCACCGACGTGATCATGCCGGACAAAGACGGCTATGAAGTCTGCCAAAGCATCAAGCAACACCCGAAGCTCAATGGCACGCCGGTGATTCTGATGTCTGGCGTGGTGAATCGCGCCGTAGCAGAAAAAGCTTTTTCCGTGAAGGCCGACGAGCTCATCCGCAAGCCCTTCCAGCCGCAGGACCTGATCACGCGCGTGAAGCATCTGCTCAAGACCGATAACGAAGCTCCTGCAGCGGCGCCCGTAAATGCCGCAGCCGCATTGAGCAGCATTTTCGCTGCCCCTGCGGGGAATGGAAGCGCCGCTAAGCCGAAGCCGGCAGCCGCGCCGCAAACAACTGCAGTCGCGGAGCTCCCGACACCTCCGGCGCCGTCCACTTCCGCACCGGCATCTATGGCGAGTCCAGCTCCTGCACCCACAAACGGCGCAGCTAAAATTTCACCCAGTGCTTCTTCTGATGTCACAAAACTCAGAGTCGAGATCGCGCGCCTCGAAGGCCTGGT
>CAYNPS010000029.1:5197-11809 GCA_964399125.1 uncultured Terriglobales bacterium | reverse complement strand
GCAATGACGGTGCTCTTCCCGACCAAGATTCCAGGCGAAGTTGTTCATGGCGGATACACGAACATCACCATCGGCTGGGGACTCGCAGTCACAATGGGAATCTACGTGGCCGGGAAGATCTCGGGCGCTCACTTAAATCCCGCAGTTACGTTGGCGCTAGCAGTATTTAGAGGATTCTCCTGGCGCAAGGTGATTCCTTATTCGCTCGCGCAGACCGCCGGCGCGTTTGTCGCCGCAGCCGTGGTGTATCGCAACTATCTCCCGGCGTTCCATCAAATTGATCCCAATTTGGAAAAAACAGCCGGGGTTTTCACGACGTTTCCAGCTTTCCCATCGATATTGTCGGCGGGATTCTTCGATCAGGTAATCGGCACGGCGCTTCTGCTGCTGCTTATCTTTGCAATCGTCGATGAATTCAACATGCCACCAGGCGCAAACATGGCTCCGCTGATGATCGGACTGGTGGTCGTTGCGATTGGCATGAGCTTCGGTGGCATGCACGGATACGCCATCAATCCCGCTCGCGATTTCGGCCCAAGACTCCTTACCGTCGCCGTTGGCTTTCACAACAATGGCCTCACCGACGGGAGATGGGATTGGATCGTGCCGATAGCGGGACCGCTGCTGGGTGGACTGATTGGCGCTGGTTTATACGATTGGGGAATCCGTAGATTTCTGCGCCGAGACGTGCAACGTGCCAGCAGCGCGGCTATTCGTTCTTAACAGCATTTCTGGTGAAGCGAGGGCCAGCCTACGCAAACGCTGTGCAACGGCCGGTATCGCCGGATTATTGTGAAACTCTCAAAAGAAGATTTTGTTTTCATCCTCACCGGTGCGGGAATCAGCGCGGAAAGCGGCATTCCTACTTTTCGCGGAGTTGACGGACTGTGGCGCAATTACCGCATCGAGGAGGTCGCTTCCCCGTACGCCTGGCAGCGTGATCCGCGACTTGTATGGGAGTTCTACTCGATGCGACGTCGTGTGGCCGCCACGGCCAAACCAAATCCCGCGCACATAGCTCTGGCGAAGCTCGAGGCGGAGATGGGCGGTCGTCTATTCCTCTGTACGCAGAACGTCGATAACCTCCACGAGCAGGCAGGCTCGCGCACCGTTGTCCACATGCACGGAGAGCTCTTCAAGAGCCGATGCGATCGATGCAGCCGTCCGCCATTCGAAGACTCCGCAACGTACGAACCACCTGCCGAGATTCCTCGCTGCCACTGCGGCGGCAGGATTCGCCCGCATATCTGCTGGTTTGGCGAAGTGCCGTTCGAAATGGAGAGAATATACGCTCAGCTCTCTCGATCGATGGTCTTCGTCGCCGTCGGAACTTCAGGACAAGTAGAACCCGCAGCAAGCTTCGTCAGAGCCGTAGCTGATCGCGCGCGAACGATTTATGTGGGCCCTGAAGAGCCGAGCAATGCACGCTCGTTTTCGCATGTGCATCTGGGAAAAGCAGGTGAAATCCTACCCAGGCTCTTGGAACTGGCCACATCGCGCTGAAATACTGCGGAAATCGTTGTGGATTCATATTTCGCGGCCGGCGACTACGGTTCAGAAGCCTAAATCCAAAGTTGCTTCAAAAAACGCTGCGAGTCGTTCGGCTTCTTCTTCTGCCGCGCGGCGTGCCCATTTTGGGATTGTGACAAACGGCTCGATCGTCACCGCAATCCGACTTCCTCTGAGTTCATGGCGCCACACGCCGTCCATGCGCCCGTTGACAAGCAGCACAGCCGACACCCAGCCCTGCTGGCGATAGACGCGGCTACGTAGATCGCCGGGTAGCAGATGCGCCGCATGATATGACGCTCCGATCACATATTGATCGAACGCCGGCAGCAGCCGAACCGACCGGATCAGTTCCGCCTCGCGCAGCTCGCGCATGTTGGAGGCGAGCATCCAGGCCTTGGCTCCATCCAGATCAACCGCCGTGACTTCATCGCCGAGCGCCGCGATCCATTTCCGCGCCGAGGCAACGCCACCTCCACCCCACCAGCGTGCCACGTCGTGATAGGTCGCAGGACCGTACACCGCAAGAAATCGTCGCGTCACCTCCGCCGTAGCAGCTTCCGAATCCATCGCGAGACGCCGCGACCGACACCAGCTCTCCGGATGTGTAAAGCGCACGAGCTGTCCCAAACTGGGACCGAAGCATAAGTTGCCGGCAAAGGCAGCAGGTTTCAGGATCGTTCCCCAACTGCCCTCGGCAAGCTTGGCTCCAAGCGCAGGCGATCGCGTGATTCGACCTACAGCCCGCGCCAGCTCCTCGCGTGTCATCACCTGTCCATCAAGAGCCTGCCCGATCGCCTCAGTCAGGCGATCGAGATCATCCATCGTGACACCGAAATATTTCTCCCAGGCCTTCGGACGCAGATACCGCGGGCTCGTACGGAGGGCGGCGTGCCACAAGGGCAACTCGTCAGCCGGCAGAAGATGGAGCGTGCCGCGCATCGCCCAAGTCTTGATCAGCGAACGATCCTCCCAGAGCGCGCGCTGAACGGCTCCGCGCTTCAAATGCTCAACTCGAGCCCACAGCGTCAGCTCAGCCGACGAGAGAACTTGCGCATGCAATCCACACAATCGGCGAGCAATCGCGAGCATTTCAGAGGAACGCGCGGGCCTGTCAAGAGATTGCCTCTGAACGCGCCAAGCGACCACTTGGGACCAAGTCTCCTTTTGCATGTGTCAATAATTTACGTTAGACCGATGACTCAGAAAGATGACCTGCTTCGGAAATTTGCCCATCCGTGATTCACGATGGAATTCGTAACCGCCTATCCGGAGGATTTTTCAGGTCCAAATTCAACCTCAAACAAACCGCCCACTCGTCCCCTCGATCGTCATTGAAGGACGTTCTTCATTGGCACATTGCTGTGGACCCTCACCTTGTACTAACGTTGCACGTCTATCACCCGAAGCGGATTGGGAGGTCGCAGATGGATTTTCGCGATCTGACATTGGCGGCTCGCGTATTACGCAAGAGTCCGGTGTTTGCATTGACGGCGGCGCTGACGATTGCCTTGGGAGTTGGCGCCAGTACTGCGATTTTCAGCGTAACGAATGCGGTGCTGCTGCGGCCGCTGCCTTATCGCGATCCCGATCGCCTGGTGGTCGCGTGTACCGATCTGCGCAAGCGCAACGTCCACGACTTCCCGTTTTCGAACGCCAACTTTATTGATCTCCGCGACGCCACAAAGTCTGTTTTCGAGGATCTTGCTGGAGTCTTCACCTTTCCGCTCACCCTGCAGCGCAATGACGGAACTCCAGAGCAGACCAACGCCGCAGTCGCGACGGTGAATCTCTTTCGCGTGCTCGGCGGAGGCATCGCGTACGGCCGCGACTTCAACGATGATGACGCGGTGCCCAATCCTCCCGCTCCGCCGCCTGGCACGCAGCAACAGGGACCGCCTCCTCCACGGCTTCCTGTGCATGCAATTTTGAGCTACGAATATTTCCAGCGCCGCTACGGCGGAGATCCCTCGGTGATCGGACGCTCGATGTCAGTCATTGGAGGACCACAGGCACCAACTCCGATCATCGTTGGCGTGCTCCAGCCGCACTTTCATCTGTACTTTCCGCCGGACGCCCAACAGCTACCTGCGCCCGACATCTGGCTCGCGAACCGCCTAGGGTACGATGCTGCGCAGCGTAACGGCGTTTCCATACGCGCGATCGGCAGACTCCGCCCTGGAGTCACGCCCGAGCAGGCGCAGGCCGCCGCGGAGAAAGTAGCGGCCTCAGAACGCGCTCAATTTCCCATTATGGGCACAGCGGACTATCACATTCGCGTGGAGCCGATGCGCCAGCACATGGTGGCCGAGGTTCGTCCCGCGATCCTCGCGCTGATGGGCTCGGTAATTTTCCTGCTGCTGGTGGCCTGCGCCAATGTTGCCAACCTGCTTCTCGTGCGCGCGTCGCTGCGCAACCGTGAGCTCGCAGTGCGCGCTGCACTGGGAGCCAATCGCTGGAGACTGATGTCGCCAATCTTTGCGGAAGCAGTATGGCTCGCCGCCTTGGGTACGTTGGGCGGACTCGCTCTGGCTTGGGCCGGCATCAAGGAATTGAGGTCGCTGGCTCCGGCTGACCTGCCGCGCCTTGACACGATCACGATCGACACATCGGTACTCGCCTTCACTGCGCTCGCCGGACTCGCCGCGGCGATTCTCTTTGGCATGACTCCGGCGCTGCGCGCTTCGAGTCCGCATTTGATGAATGTGCTGCGCGGCATCAGCCGCAACACCGGATTGGGCACCGGCAGCATCATGCGCAACGCGGTGGTTACAGCCGAGGTTGCGCTCTCGTTTGTCCTGCTGGTGGGCTCGGGGTTAATGTTCCGCAGCTTCCTTGACCTGCAGCGCATCGATCCCGGATTCGACTCGCGCAACCTGCTCACGTTCGCGCTCAACGGGAATAACGGGGCCGCTACGCCTGCGGCGAACGCCGCATTTGTGCGTCAGGTGGAAGACAAATTGCGTTCCATTCCGGGAGTGCAGAGCGTCACCGCCTGTTTCCCATTTCCACTCGCTGGCGGTTTTACTCCGATTCGCTGGGGGAAAGAGGAAGCGCTTTCGGATCCCAGTAAATTTCAGGCAACGGACTTCCAGATCGTTATCCCAGGATATTTTGAGACCGTGCACACGCCCCTGCTTGCAGGCCGCACCTTCACAGAGGCGGATAACGATCCCAATCGCCGGCTGATCATGATCGACGACTACCTCGCGAAGAAAGCCTTTCCCGGAGAGTCGGCGGTAGGCAAACGGATTCTGATTCGGTTGAAGACGCCTGAACCGGAATGGATGGAAATCATCGGAGTCGTTGGACACGTGCGGCAGACCTCGCTGGCTGTGCCTGGACGCGAGCAGGTCTACTTCACCGATGGATACGGCGGACCGGGCGCCGTAAACTCGTGGGCGCTGCGCGTCGTTGGAGATCCGGGAGGCTATGCCAGTCAGGTGCGCGCGGCTGTCAAAGACATAAGCCCGCGGCTTCTGATCACGAACCTGCAACCCGCGAACGAGCTCGTTACGCAAGCTCAATCGCAAACCACATTCTCGCTTCTGCTGATTGCCCTCTTCGCAATCGTCGCCGGAACGCTCGCCGGAGTTGGGCTGTACGGCGTGCTCTCGACCGCTGTGCGCCAACGCACAGCCGAGATCGGAGTACGCATGGCGTTGGGAGCGGGACGGCCGAGCATCTTCCGTCTCATTGTGGGCCAAGGGGTTGCTTTGAGCGCGCTCGGAGTCGTCATCGGAGTCGTCGCTGCTTTGGTGCTTACACGACTTATGACGACCATGCTGGTAGGCGTGAAGCCCACCGATCCACTCACATTCCTCGTAATGATGCTGGTCTTCCTCGGCATGGCGATTGCGTCATCATGGATTCCCGCTAGCCGCGCAGCAGGAATCGATCCGAACAGGGCGCTGAGAGAAGAATAATGAGGATGGATCGAGAATGCCGCGCTCATCACCAGTAATTCAGTGTCAAATCGTGCACCCACACTGAATATGGATCGGGATTTCCGTTCGCGTTCAGTTGGATGTGCACGCCAAAATCGCCACTTAATCCGTTTAGAGCTTGCGGATTGAACGCAATATTCACCGGCGCTATATTGCCGTTGGTGCCAATGGAGACAAACAGCACCTGGCCATTGCTACGCTGGAACTCGAGTCGTACTTGCGTGTGCGTCGAAGGCGCCGGTCTTACGCACGGTACCGAAGTGGGAACCCACTTTTGATTGGCTGGATCCCAGAGTTGCCAGATTCCGTAGCCGAACGAGCATTGCGTAGCAAAGTCGTACCACTCGCCATCGACGAGCTGATTTGCTTCGTACTCAATTCCGAACGAAGCGCCGGGATTTTCCATATATTGGTCGAGCGTAAGCACAAAGTGCGAAGGAGTGGGATCGTTCCCTAACCGCTTCCACCAAAGAGCATGAGCCCACGCGGCTCCCTGTGCCAGCGAGAACTGCGTTGTGCCGGGCTGAGGATAGCTGAGTCCTAGCGTCATCGAGTAGCCGATTGTTCCACCCCCGGAACAGGTATCGCATGAATCCCAACCCGGCATCTGCTCGATGGCGCTGATAGTCGTGCCTGCAGGCGCTGGACTCGGCGACGAACTTGGGCTTCCACTCGAGGAACTTGGCGGAGCCGCAGGCGGGGTAGTTGTGCCTGAAGATCCTGCAACCGGTGTGGAGGAACTGGCGGAGCCCGCTGAGTTCGAAGCGGTAGTAGAAGTAGTGGTCGTGGCATTAGTCGGCGCCGAACTCGTGCCGCCACATCCAACAATCAAAAGAAGAGTCGTGCCAAACAGGAGGGCCCTGAAGACCAAAAGGGGAACAGAACGCATTTCTCAATTCTATGATTCAGGCACAGCTATCCCGAAAAGGAATCGCGTCGTAATCCTGAGTGATTACGACGCGCGAGAGTAGCTGAATATAGATTCAGGCGTGCAGGCCCGCCGAAAGCTGTACTCGCCGAGGTGCTTTTTACAGGTTTTCCGCCTCCTGCGGATTTACTTGACGGCAGCCGTGAATACCTCCTCCATCAACATATCCGTGCGGCATCCGCTGGAGGGTTCTTGATTCTTACGGCTGTCTGTCCATATCGGATGAGA
>CAYNPS010000029.1:3679-5097 GCA_964399125.1 uncultured Terriglobales bacterium | reverse complement strand
ACGAGACGAAGATGTCCGTCACTCCGTGCGGCGTGAGGTCCATCCACGTGCAGTACAGTCGGCCATTGTGATTGCCGCCGGTGCGGTCGACGTCGCATGCGGGATACACTAGCGCGCCGCGGAATGAAATAGCGGGAATCGCAATATCGAAGGCAAGCGTCTTGGTGGAGATCACGATCGGCGTGCCCCAGGTCGCGCCTCCGTCGAAGGAACGGTTGAACATAATGGCGTTTGCAACGTAATCATTCCAGGCTACGTAGAGCTCGCCATTTGGTCCGACGAATGGCACAGCGCCAATCGAGCGGCCCGGCCCGGAGGGATTGTCGGCGCGTGTGACTGTGAAGGTGGCGCCGTGATCGGAAGACGTTGCGACGCGGATTCCGCCTCCGGTGGAGCCGCCGCTGGCTGCATCCCAGGCGGCATACACGTTGTCCCGAAATGGGCTGCCGGGATTGCGGTCAGCCGTGATCATCGGCTTGTCGTTGAAATGATCGCTGCCGCCGGAGAAGCTGAAGAAAGTTGCGTCCGGGAAGCTCCTCCCGCCGTCGGTCGATTTCGCGACCGCCATCTCAGTGCCGTTGATGCCGTTGCCGCCTCCGAAAAAGACAACGATGTAGCTGTAGAAGAGATTTCCTTGCGTGTCGAATACCAGGCTCGGGTCGGAGCCGAAATCGATGCCGTTGGCGCCTTTCGCCGGCGGGAGCGGCGCGTCGGCCCCTATCCAGCTAGAGCCGCCGTCGAAGCTGGCGTATGCGCGCATGGGCAGTCGGAAAATCTCATTCGAGCCGCCGGCAAGGTTCTTCGTCTTGCTCGTGTTCAACGTGATGTAAGTCTCGCTTTGCGGTCCGCACTCATTAGACATGTCAACATTGGCGCCAGCTGAGGTGGAGTTGCTCGTTCCGGCATTCCCGTTTGCGGAATGTGTTGAGAGATACTGGTACTTGTTCCACCAGGTCGGATTATTCGGCGTATTGGTCTGGCCCATTGCGGCTAAGGCAAACAGAATAAGGAAAGCCGAAATTGTTTGCCGTTTCAAAGTGCTCATAGATGCTCCTCGTGTTCAACGATTCGGGGAAGCATCTGACCACAACTCAGCATCGCCGCGCAAGGTGTGCGCTCGGCGTGGACGAAAGCATGCACACTGATGCGATGTGGCGAATAGCGGGGCACGCAGAAGTCCTCCAACGCGATGGGCCGCACCGATGAACTCGCGCGAAGCTATGGCAGCTGCGGCGAAGAGATAACGAAGATTTCTCTTGACAATCGAGCAAATCCGGGATAGCACAGAAGTGTGGAGTCGTTTCCCAATTCCGGAATGCGTACTTCGAGCGGGCCGCGTCCTCAATGGAATTCGGCGTTAACGCCGAAAGTGGATGGCGTTAACGCCGTGGAAATTTCGGGGTTAACGCTGTGGAAAA
>CAYNPS010000029.1:0-3579 GCA_964399125.1 uncultured Terriglobales bacterium | reverse complement strand
AAAAGACGGGTTAACGCTGTGGAAAAAGAGGCGTTCACCCCAGCGCTGATTCGAAACATTTGTCCCGCCAAATCGACGCGAAAATGTGGCGCAACCCTCATCTTTGCTTACACTTACAGACTGATCTGTATCGAAATACCGGGAGATTTCCACTGCGGGAGGAGCGCAAAACGAAAGTTGCGGCAGCGAGGAGCCTGTTGAGCGAATTTTGTGTTCAACCAACCCGAACCGTTTTGAAAGTTCCTTGTTAACCAACTAGCTGGAAAGTTCGTTGTTTGGTCAGAACAAAAACAGCTCAAGGCTTGGGAGCTACTACTGAAAATGCAAAAACTCCAGACAGTCCTGCTCGCCGCGATCCTGGTGTTTGCTTGGACGACGTCCGCACAGGCATATCACCAGCAACGGCCGAACTCTTTGCCGACTTCAGCTCCTGTGGATGAGGACATTCAAAGTACGCGCGAGCAACTGATCCGTCTTCTGCGGATGACACCAACGCTGACGTCGGTGGTCGCACGAGATCCGTCGCTGCTTGCTAATGAGCAGTACGTGGCTGCTAACAATCCCGCTTTGGGAGAGTTTCTTCATCAGCATCCCGAGGTGGTCCGTAATCCCGAATTCTACTTATTTGCGAGTCTCGGTGGCGGCAAGCCGGGACGCGATCTTCGCCTGGAACGGGAGGTCTGGCCGGAATTCAGTCAGCATGATCGTGAGCCATTCCTGCACGGAACTGACGTGCTTGTTTTCCTCGTCTTCCTATGTTTGCTTGGTTCACTGCTTTGGCTGATACGGATTTTCCTTGAAACCCGTCGTTGGAACCGCATCTTCACTCATCAGGGAGAAGCGCAGAACAAACTGCTCGATAAATTCGCTGGGAGTCAGGAGTTGCTTACCTATCTGCAGTCGGAGCCTGGCAAGCGTCTGTGGGAGCCCGGCGCCGCCGCGGTCAGTTCTGGAGCCGCGATGTTTCCGAGGAGTTCGGCAATTCCTGCTATTGCGCCGTTCCAGTTTGGAATCGTCTTCGTGATGCTGGGCATCGGGTTCTTGCGCTTAGCCTCGCAGGGCATTGCCGACACAGCTCCTTTAACCATTTTTGGAGTCTTGGCTCTCATGCTGGGAATTGGCCTTATTCTTTCGGCAGTGGCGTCGTGGGTAATGGCAAAGCATTTCGGCCTGCTCCCCTCGAAAAAAGCTCACGCGACAGAAGGCGATAGCAACAGTTTGGTTGAATAATTCCCATTTCGGGTCTCGATATGAGCACGTGGTTTGCAAACTGGGATTGCTCGCTCCCGCAGGCTTCCTCGACGGAGGTCACGGTGCCCGCCGATCTGTCGATGGATCACGACGCCTTCACCGCGTTTTATGAGCGCACTGCCCGGCCCCTGTGGGCATATTTGGCGCGCGTATCAGGAAACCGCGCATTGGCTGACGATCTGCTGCAGGAGTGCTATCTGCGCTTCCTGAGCGCGCGCATTCCGGAAGATGAGCTTGCCTGCCGCCGATATCTATTCCGAATTGGAACAAATCTGATGAGGGATCATTGGCGGCGACCGAGCCACACTGCCATCGATGATCTCCCTAACGAACCCGCCGCGTCACCTGATCCGATTCGCACCGAAACCATCGATGCACGGCAGGTGCTCGCATCGGCATTTCCCTCGCTGCGTCCGCGCGAGCGCCAGTTGCTCTGGCTGGCATATGCAGAAGGCGCAACCCACCGCGAGATCGCACAGATCACAGGATTGCGCGAGACCAGCATTCGTCTGCTGCTGTTCCGCGCGAAGCATAAGTTGATGCGCATTGTACGCCGTCAAGCAGCCAAAGCAGGGAGGCGTGTGTGAGACTGCGCGGGTGTCCTCGAGAGATTGAACTGTCGGACGCTTTGCGCGCCGGCCTGTGGCCTGCTGGATGCGATGCAGCGCTGCGCGAGCATGTCGAGTGCTGCGAATCCTGTCGCAGCACAGCGGTGATCGCGGACCTTTTACGTGAGGATCGAGCTGAAACGATGCGTACGATGCCGCTGGCCTCTCCCGGTCTGCTCTGGTGGCGGGCGCAGATTCTTCAACGCCAGGCAGCGATCCGCCGAGCGTCACTTCCGGTCCACGTTGCTGTTACGGTGTCTCTGGTTACTTCCGCAGTGATCGTGGTGAGCGTCTTGTTGAGCTTGCGTTCGCAGATCGCGAGCTGGATTTCGTCGATCGTTGCCGTTCCCGTTTCGGCACAGCCAGGCAGCGTCTCATCCCAGAGGATAGCATCACTGCCGTTTTTGCTTGTCCTCTTTGCGCTTACTGCTCTGGCCGCAATCTTCGGTGTTGCTGTTTATGCTGCAGTCCATCGCGAATAAGCGAGAAATTAACAAACGTTTTTTCGTCCCGCCAGTCTTAATGATGAGCGTCCTGCGTTTTGATCTGCACGGAGTGAACTAAATCATCAATGTGTGCGTAACGAACTACATAACGAATATTTGTAACCTTTGGCTCGTTGTTGAGTACGAGTAAACAGGAAGAACGCCCATGCCTGAGACGAAAACGGAGAAGGAAAATAACGGAACACTGCGCAGCCGAATTCGTACTGATCATCAGGCGAACCTGCATCCCGCGTGGCAGGCGATGATCCGCTTCTGTCGCGATTTGGGTTATGGAGAGATTGCCTGCGTCAAGATTCATGACGGAGTTCCCATCTGCGCGGAGGTTGCGACTAAGAAGATTCGCTGGTACTGAAATCAATTAATCGATAGGCCAACCGCGACAACCGGAGGCCGTCTCGTGCTCGAGTCAGAGCACGGACGGCCTCTTTTGCTTTTGGAGGCAACATGCACTCAAGATTCGCCTGCCCTCTTTACTCGTTGTACGTCCGCAACCTAACGGTGATTCTGTTGGCGCTCGTCACATGGCAATCGTGTCATGCCCAGTCGTCCGGTGAGGTTGACCACTGGCGCAAGCGCGCGGAGGCGGGCTATCTACCTGAGCAGATGAAGCTGGCGCATGCCTTCGCATTTGGCATTGGAGTTCCTCGCAACTCGTCCGAGGCGGTGTACTGGGCGCTCAAAGCGGCAAACCAAGGCGATCCTGGAGCACAAACTGATGTGGGCTTCGCGTACTTCAATGGAACGGGAGTTGCGGCAGATACGCGAGAGGCATTTAAGTGGTTTCAGCGTGCGGCGCTGGCAAATTATCCGCCGGCCGAAAATGATCTCGCTGTGCTGCTGGTTAAGGGCATAGGAGTCCAGCAGGACGCAGCTAGCGGAGTACGCTGGATGCGCAAGGCAGCCGAAAGCGACTTAGTCCCAGCCCAACTGAGTCTTGGCATCTTTTACCTGCTTGGTATTGGTTTAGATCGCGATGAAAAACAAGCATTAGCGTGGATCCAGAAGGCCGCTAAGCAGCATTATTCCCAGGCGGAGTTTCTGATGGGTCAAGTGCATGAACAGGGTACCGGGGTCGCTTGCGATATAGGAAAGGCGATTCATTGGTACTCAAAGGCTGCCGATCATGGATTCGCGCCGGCCAAGAATGCTCTCGGCTCTTTGTATGAAAGAGGGAACGGTGTAGTTCAGGACAAGTCCGCTGCTTTGCGTTGGTA
>CAYNPS010000028.1:0-38969 GCA_964399125.1 uncultured Terriglobales bacterium | reverse complement strand
GGCTTGCGAATGTCGATGCCGCCCTTGAAGAAGGCGCCATCTTCGATGCTGATGCGCTGCGCCACGACGTCGCCGGTGAGCGAGCCTTCGTTGCGGATGTCAACGCGGTCACTGGCGGTCAGGTTGCCGCGAACTTTGCCGAGCACAACCACTTCCCGGGCGTTGATGTTCGCCGAGACCTGGCCGTTACGGCCAATAGTCACGCGATTGCCCGGAAGCTGGATCGAGCCCTCGACCTTGCCGTCGATGTACAGCGACTCGGATCCCGTGACTTCGCCCTTGATAACAAGGCTCTTGCCGATCGTCGCCTGCTCCTGGGTGTTCAGGACGGCGTTTCGGTTGGCTGGAGCGGGAGTTGGTTCGGCAGCCGCCATTGGACGCGGGGCTTCCGCGGCCGGAGTCGTCGGCTTGCTCTGAGTCGGGTTAGGTGCCGGGGTGCTGTTCGGCTGGTTTGGCGCTTGGGGGTTGGCTGGCTTCCACATTGAGTTGTATGTCTCCTTCAGTCTCTTTCTAGTTCAAGTGTCGCTAGCTCCAACGCTGACTCCCGACTCGGGCCAAGAGCGAACCGGATGGTGCTGGCGTCTTGCGATTTTCTAGCAGAGAGTGTACCGCTGGATCTGGATTGTGCAAACAATCTGAGCACCTAAAGTGCCAGATGTTTTCAACTTAGTCCTAACTAGGTTCAACTCTGCTTTAAATGGGGATTTCCAGCATTCCAGCTGCCGATTCTCGGGCGCCGATTGCGCGTAAGGTGATGTAATTCTTGCGCTCCGGTGCGGCAGTTCTTGCGTGGGAGAAAAGCCTTAAGTGCCGCTGATTCGGTGCGAGAGCAAGACCCAGACTAACGTGGAGCCAGGCGCCCTCGCCCGGGTGTTTGGCCGCATTTCATGATTAAGTGATTTCGCGATTTCCTGATTTTGGGCGGCAACAGCCCATTGTCGATAAAGTCCACGAAAACCCGGGCGAGGGCGCCCGGCTCCACGTTGCTTTTCGGCTACTTCAAAAGACTCTTCAGCGCGTCCTCATCAATCACTGCAACCTTCAACTCCTGAGCCTTGTCCAGCTTCGAGCCCGGATCGCTGCCTGCCACGACATAGTCGGTCTTCTTGCTGACTGAGCCGGAGACCTTCCCGCCGGCCTCTTCGATCATCTTCTTGGCTTCATCACGGCTCAGATTCGGCAAGGTACCGGTCAGCACGAAGGTCTTGCCGGCCAGTTTGGTACCGCGTTGTTTCTTCTCGCCTTCGAATCGGAGCCCAGCTTTGCGGAGGCGCTCGACCAGCTCCCGATTGCGCGGCTCTGAGAAGAACTCGGTGATGGCTTCGGCCACCCGCGGACCGACCTCGGTGACCTGCTGAAGCTCGTCGAAGTCGGCATTCATGAATGCGTCCATGCTGCCAAAATGCTCGGCGAGAAGCTCAGCCGTGCGCTCGCCCACAAAGCGAATTCCGAGCCCGAGAATTACCCTCTCCAGCGCCAGCTTCTTTGAGGCTTCGATCTCGCGCAGGAGGTTATCGGCGGATTTTTTCCCGATTCGTTCGAGTGAAAGTAGCTTCGCTTCGTCGAGAGAATAGATGTCGGCGACATCCTTCACCAGCCCGCGATCCGCCAGTTGGTTCACTAGCGATTCGCCCATGCCCTCAATGTTCATTACGCCCCGAGAAGCAAAGTGCAGCAAACTCTCGCGCAGCTTTGCCGGACATTTTGCGTTCACACAGCGGTGATCCGCCTCACCTTCCGCTCGAACGACCTTGCCGCCGCATTCGGGGCAGTGCGTAGGAAATTCAAAAGTACGATGGCCGCGAGGATGGGTCTTGTCTTCGACCACCTTTACTATTTTGGGAATTACATCGCCCCCGCGCTCGACCAGCACCCAATCGCCAATCTTCACGCCAAGACGATCGATCTCATCCTGATTGTGCAGTGTGGCACGCTTTACGGTCGTTCCGCCGATCGGCACTGGACGCAGAGCAGCAAGAGGTGTGAGCTTCCCTGTGCGTCCCACCTGCACGAGGATATCCTCGATCTGCGTCACTCCCGAACGCGCAGCGTACTTGTAAGCAATGGCCCACCGCGGAGCTTTGCCCGTAAAACCAAGCTGCCGCCACTGCTGTGTGGAATCGACTTTCACGACGATTCCATCGATCTCGTAAGGAAGCTTCTCGCGCTGAGCTTCTATCTTGTTGATGAAATCGAGGATCTCATCGAGATCATTCGTCCGAATTCGATGCGGATTCACTTTGAATCCGGCTTTCTCCAGCATGTTCAGCGATTCAAAATGGCTCGGGAGAAAACTGTTCCCGTCGCGTAGCAGGAAATATGCGAAGTAATCCATACGCCGCCTCGCCACGATCTTCGGATCGAGCATGCGAATGCTTCCCGCCGCAGCATTTCGCGGATTCGCGGCCTTTGTGAGCCCCTGCTGCTCGCGTTCTTCATTCAATCGAAGAAACGCTTTGATCGGCATGATCACTTCGCCGCGCACTTCGAAGTGCGGAGGAATTCCTGCTGCCGAAAGCCCCTTGTGATCGATGCGCAGCGGCACCGTCGGCATAGTGCGGACATTCGCGGTCACATCCTCGCCAGTGGTGCCATCTCCGCGCGTGAGCGCGCGCGCAAGCTGGCCGTCTTCATACGAAAGTGCAAGCGACATGCCGTCGAGCTTCAGCTCGCAGACGAAATCGACTTTGCTCTTGCCCGTAAGCTCATAAACGCGGCGCGCCCAATCGCGAAACTCCTGCTCGTTATAGGCGTTGTCGAGCGAGAGCATCGGGCTGGAATGCTGCACCTTGACGAAGCCTTCGCGCGGCTTGCCTCCGACGCGCTGCGTCGGGGAATCGGGTGTGATCAGCTCAGGATGCGCAGCTTCGAGCTTCTTGAGCTGCTGCATAAGCAGATCGAATTCGGCGTCGCTGATTTCCGGATCGTCGAGCACGTAGTAGCGGTGCTCGTGATGGCGAATCTGATCGCGAAGTGCTTCGATGTCGGTGGAGTCCTTGGCCTTGGCGGGCATACCTGTATTTATTTTCTCAGGTACTCCTGCGGAATCGGATTTTCTGGTGTCTCGGCCTGCCACATGATCGTCATAATCCACCAGCGGTTCCCGTCATTGACGAGCTGAAAGCTGTTGATGCCGCGCTGGAAGGGCTGCGCATCTCCGGCATTGTGGCGCGACTCGTAAGTGCTGAAGACCTGCGCGATGTTGCCGAATCGCTCAACTTTGTTCGAAACGCCGCGCTCGAAGAAGCCTTCCTTTTCGAGAAAAGGAGCGGAGCGCTCGACATAATCGTCCGGCGAGAGCACGCGTGCGCGTACTTCAGTTTCATTCGGACGCTTGCCCGTCGGAATCAGCCGTGCACCGGGATAGAAGAGCGAACGAAAGCGATCCCAGTCACGCTTCTTGCCGGCGGGACCGGAGATCACGTCGTAAGTGGCGGCCAGGATTGAGTCAATTGAGCGGACGTCGTCTTCTTTCGCCTGAGTTGTGGGAGCGGTTTGCGTGGTGGTTGAGGGTGAGGAGGGCGACTGCGCCCATGACGAAAGACTCAACATGATCAACGCAACAAAGATTCTCTTATCCATAGTTCCCTTTTGCTAGCAACTTCCAACTTTTATCTTTGAACACTACCTCAGGACCGACGCGCGCCCCGCGCGGGTTTCCGTTTGCGAGCGAGTGATGGTCGCGCTTTTACATTTTCGTAAGAGCCCAACCAAAACCCGGCCGAGCGCTGCCGCCGGTCCGGAGTTATCTGGACCTCCTTGAGCGCCGAAGATTGTATATGCATCCACCGGCGTTCCGGACTTTCCCTACATTCCCCGAACATTTATCCTCTGTAGCTTCTTAACCGAGGAAAGACTCACATGTCATTGTGTCGATGGATGTTTGCGATCTTCTTCCTGTGCGCGTGTTCAATGGTGTTCTCTCAGGATTCAGTCCCATATAAGGAATTACGCTGGCGGTGCATTGGCCCGTTCCGCGCCGGACGCACCGTGGCCATCGCCGGAATTCCCGATCAGCCGAATGTCTTCTTTATGGCTCCGAACAACGGCGGCGTCTGGAAGACCGATGATTTCGGACGCACATGGGCTCCGATTTTCGATGGACAGCCGACCGGCTCCGTCGGGGCGATGGTTCTTGCTCCCTCCGATCCGAACATCATTTACGTTGGCAGCGGCGAAGGATTGCGTCGGCCTGATCTCTCGACCGGCGATGGAATTTACAAATCGACGGATGGAGGCAAAACCTGGACACATCTCGGCCTGCGTGACGGCCAACAGATCGGATCAATCCTCGTCGATCCTCGGGACCCGAATCGCGTGTACGTCGCGGTACTCGGACATCCATACGGTCCCAATGCGGAACGCGGCGTCTTCCGTTCAACCGATGGCGGGCAGACATTCCAGAAGATTCTCTACAAAGACGAGAACACGGGAGCCATCGATCTCGCCTTCGATCCCTCGAATCCACAGACGATCTACGCAGATATGTGGGCCTCGCGCCGTGGGCCGTGGACTGCTGGTGATTCCTACAACGCAGCCGGAAGCGGGTTGTACAAATCCACGGATGGAGGCGACCATTGGACGCAGCTCACCGGCGGCCTCCCGGATTGGGAACACGACAAACTCGGCCGAATCGGAATCGGCATTGCTCCAAGCAATCCGCGACGCATCTACGCGATGGTGGATTCGCCTACCAAAGGCGGTGTCTATCGTTCCGATGATGCCGGTGAAACCTGGAAGCTCGTGAATAACGAAGAGCGCGTCTGGGGACGCGGCTCCGACTTCGCATGGGTGCGCGTTTCTCCGCGCGATGACAACACGATCTATGTAGCGAATACTTCGTCGTACAAATCCACCGACGGCGGGCAGACGTTCGTCGCATGGAAAGGCGCGCCTGGCGGAGACGATTACCACTCCATTTGGATCAATCCCAAAAATCCCGATATCATTTTTCTCGGAGTCGATCAGGGCGCGACGATCACCGTGAACGGCGGACGTACCTGGAGCTCGTGGTACAACCAGCCCACGGCGCAGTTCTATCACGTCATCACCGACGACCAGCATCCCTACTGGGTGTATGGCGGGCAGCAGGAGAGCGGCTCGGCCGGCACGCTAAGCCGCGGCAACGACGGCGAGATCACCTTTCATGACTGGCATTCCGTTGGCGCGGATGAATATTCTTACGTGGCGCCCGATCCGCTCGATTCGAACATCATTTACGGCGGTCCGCGCTTCAAGGTCTCGCGCTATCACCGCGACACCGGCCAAGTCGAAGACGTGACTCCATTCCTCCTCGGCGAGTACCGCACCAATCGCACCATGCCGCTGATCTTCTCAAAGAAAGATCCGCACCTGCTCCTGCTCGGATTGAATGTGATGTTCAAAACCACGAATGGCGGCAAGAGCTGGGAGAAAATATCGGATGACCTCACGCGTCCCGATCCGGGAACGCCTCCGAGCATGGGAGTATTTGGCGCCTCAGATTCGCAGAACGGAAAGCATCGTGGAGTGATCTACAGCATTGCGCCTTCGCCGTTGGACGTGAACGTGATTTGGGCAGGAACTGACGACGGCTTTATCCAAGTCACACGCAACGGCGGCGCAAGCTGGCAAAACGTTACACCTCCCGATCTCACGCCATGGAGCAAGATCGCGCAGCTCGACGCGGGACACTTTGACGCGCAGACTGCATATGCCGCCGTGAACCGCTTTCGCGTCGATGACCTCCGCCCGTACATCTATCGCACTCACGATGGCGGGAAGACGTGGCAGAAGATCACAAACGGCCTGCCAGACAACGCGCCTGTGAACGTCGTGCGCGAAGATCCGCTGCGCAAAGGGTTGCTCTTCGCCGGAACGGAAACATCTGTTTGGGTTTCATTCGACGATGGCGACAATTGGCGATCGTTGCAGTTGAACTTGCCTGCTACTTCGATGCGCGATTTCGTCGTGCATGAAGATGATGTCGTAGTCGGTACTCATGGGCGATCGTTCTGGATTCTTGACGACATCACTCCGCTGCGCCAGCTTCATGCCAACACACTGAACGACAACTTCCTGTTCAAACCTGCTGTCGCATATCGCTATCGCCGTGATACCAACACCGACACTCCGCTCCCTCCAGAGGAACCGGGCGGCAAGAACCCGCCGGATGGAGCGATCATCGATTACTTCTTGAAAGCCGATGTTTCCGATTTGAAACTGGAGATTCTCGACGCCGGCTTCCATGTGCTGCGCGCATTCCCCAACAGCGATCGTCCAGCACCGGCTCCGAAGGAGCTGCATGTCCCCACGTACTGGGTTCGTCCTCCCCAGAAGCTGAACAAGAGTGCAGGCATGCACCGATTTGTTTGGGATTTGCATTTCGCTCCACCCGACACGCTAAGCCGCGACTATCCCATTTCCGCCGTCTATCACGACACGCCGCTAGCGCCGCAAGGAATTCTGCCCCCTCCTGGCGAGTACATCGTCCGGCTGACGGTTAACGGGCACGAGTTCATGCAGCCGCTGGTCATCAGGGCAGACCCGCGAGTGAAAGCCACGCCTGAGGACTACGCTCAGCAGTATGCCCTGGAACAAAAGCTGATCGATGCTCTGCACCAGGATTACTCTGCGCTGGAGGAAGTTCGGAGCCTGCGAGCACAATTGGCGGCGTTGAAATCTCGAGCGCAGGGCGCAACCTCGGATTCCATTTCGAAACTCGATCAGCAAGCCGCGGCACTCGAAGGCGGCAGAGGCGGGTTCGGCGCACCGATGAGCGGACCGCAGGCGCAGAGCTTGAGCCGTCTGAACGGCGCGCTCGCTCATGTCTATGACGTGGTCGGCCTGGCCGACGCCGCGCCTACTACGCAGGCGGTAGCGGCTGCCAATACGGTCCAGCAGTCGCTCACCGCGACGCTGGGTCGATGGAACGAGGTCAAGAGCGGAATCGGAACACTCAATCAACAGCTACAAAGCTCAGGGCTTCCCACCGTCGATCTGCGACGGCCCGCGCCTCCTCAGCCGGAAGATGACGGCGGGGGTGATGAGCCGTAGAACATCTCCTGTAAGCAAACTTGGAGCCGTCCTTGATTTCATAGGATTTCTGCCCCGCTCACCTTAGATACCTTAGTCCCTCTCTACGATCTGTTGTTACGAAATTTAGACCATCTGGCCGAGTGAGTCTGCTGCACTGGACGGCTACTCTCGCCTTTTCCCTGGAGGCGAGATTTTGTTGCAGATTTCACGGCTGGGCACCTTGTTGTGCGCCATGCTCGGATTGGCGCTCGTAACCGGCTGCGGCGGCGCAGCTAACAATTTGACTTCACCGGCGACTACAACCACGGCGAGCAGCAGTGGATCGAGTTCGTCGACTCCAACTACAACGCCAACGCCATCCTCGACGCCAACGCCTTCACCCACTCCGAGTCCAACACCAAGTCCGACACCGACGCCTAATCCGACACCAAGTCCGACGCCGACTCCGATTGTGACCACGACTACGTTGACCGCGGAGACATCGGTCAATACCAGCGTGGGAACCGCCTATCCCCAGTCTGCGGGTAATGTGGCCGCTTCGAACATCAGCAAACTGGATACCCGCTCGCTCCTGTATACCGGGGCGATAACCAAGATCTATGCGCACTTTATGGCCTGGTTTGGACAATCGAACCACATGGACGTGGGATACACGTCGAGCGATCCGAATCAGGTGAAGCGGCAAGTGAGCGATGCCATGAGCCGCGGAATTTCCGGCTTCATCGAAGATTGGTACGGGCCAAACAATTCAATGCCCAATGCCACGGCTTTCGCGTTAAAGGCAGAAGCTGAGAGCCGAAACGGCTTCGTCTTCGCCATCATGGAAGACGGCGGCGCCTTGAATAGTTGCAACGCCACTTCCGGATGCGATCTCACTGGCCAAATCATCAGCGACCTCACGTACGCTTACAACAATTTCGAAACTTCTCCTGCATACATGACGATCGGCGGACGTCCGGCAGTGTTTTTCTTTGATCCCGACCGTTTCGGTACGCTGGACTGGGCGCGGGTAACTTCTTCGGTCCCCGGCAATCCTCTGCTGATCTTCCAAAACTCCGGAGGGTTCACTCATGCCCAAAGCAGCGGCAGCATCTCCTGGGTCATGATCAACACAAGCAATGCAAACGACTGGATGCAGTCGTACCTCGATACCTTCTACTCCACCGCTGTTAAATATCCACAAGGACACGCTTTTGGCGCTACCTATAAAGGCTTCAACGACACCTTGGCAAGCTGGAGCGCGAATCGGATTGTGAATCAGAACTGCGGGCAAACGTGGCTGAATACGTTCTCCGAAATCGGGAAATATTATTCGGCATCTTCTCAGCTCGAATCGCTGCAACTCGTTACCTGGAACGATTATGAAGAGGCGACCGAGATTGAGACGGGAATCGATAACTGCGTAGCAATCTCCGCATCTGTTTCTGGGAATCAGCTTTCGTGGACCCTAAGCGGAAGTGGCCAGGAGAACACTATCGACCACTACACGCCATACATTTCGGCGGACGGCGAAAACCTGATGGCGTTACCTGATGTTACGGCAGGGACACATACCCTCGATTTGTCTTCGTATCACTTCGCCGCTGGAAGCTACAAGCTGTACGTGAAGGCCGTAGGCAAACCGAGCATCAAGAACCAGGTATCGGGAGCGGCAACGTTCGCTAGCAGCGGGAGCTAGGACGGTCCGAACTCAGCTCTAGCGTTTGAGAATCAAAACACGACGCGGACCGCTTTCGCGCGGATTTTGCGGATTGTTCGGATTTTAGCAACTTAAACTCCGCAATTTCCGCGTCGCGTTCTCGATTCTGCACATGAGAAATGCAACGCCTGGCATGCTCTTTTCGTACAATTCTCTAAACCGTGTACGACGACAGCATCAGCCAGGACGACGTGCAGGAATTGCACGAGCATGCCGAGCATGCGCAGCATGATCGCTCTCTACTGCCTGTAAGTTTCAGCATGAGTGTGCTGGCGGTGCTGGTTGCCGTGGTGACGCTGCTCGGCCATCGCGCTCATACCGAGGAAGTTGTCGCGCAAATCAGGGCGACTGACACGTGGGCCGAGTATCAGGCGGTAAACACGCGCCGCCACACATACGAAGTCTTCGGAGAGTTCATCGAGATCACTCCGCCTAAAGATCCTGCGACAGCGCAAAAGATGCACGACAGCTTTCTCCACCAGAGCCAGCAATACGATGATCGGCGTAAGGAACTTCGCGGTGAAGCCGAGCGCCTGGAGCAGGAAGTCCGAGACGAAGAGCGCAAAGCGAATCGATTCGATTTCGGCGAAGCGCTCCTTGAAGTTGCGCTGGTCATTACCTCTATTACCCTCCTCACCCGTCGCAGACCGTTTTGGTACGTCGGCACCGCCATCGGCGTCGTCGGCATCATCGTTGCAGCCACAGGAATGCTCGTACGTTAACGAGCAACCAGGCTCAGACAAATCTTCGGCGCATGCACCTGTGCAAAGGTTGCCTAGTGGAAGTTTGGAGCGGAACGAAAATGATCGCCGCTTCCTGAGAGCAGCAGGTCAGGATTCATGACCAACCGTTCAATGCACTGAACCATCCAAAATAAAGCTGCAACTAGCAGCATTCCGATACGTATGAATGCTGAAGAAATGCTTGTCCCTGCCGCGTGCAATGGCACGCTCGAAGACCAGGCTGCGCCGCTTCCCCCGGCCGTAGTTGAAACCATGAAGATTGTTTTTCGCGAAACGCACGGGGCCGAGATGACGCCGGAAGACCGTGAGTTTCTGGGTATCGCGGATCAGTGAAGAACAAAAACGACGATGGAAACACAAGGCCTGTCGGGGATGGCGTTGCCGCTCACCGCGATCGGCGTGTGATCAGCGCCATTGAAAGGGTCTTCCGCTTGACTCACAACCGCGATATGACTTCGAAGGAACGGCGTGAGTTTGGGTTGAACGGCGCGAACGCCAACCATAAGAAGGCAAACAGCGGCAAGAGCACTCGCTTACAAAGCTCAAAGAAGGAAGCCTCAGAGCTCTCGCCAGGATATTAGGCCAATCCGCGGCTGTCTTCGCTTTGCTAACATCGATTCGTGGCTTCTTCCGCCAAAGTGCGAGTTCGTTTTGCTCCTTCCCCTACAGGATTGCTGCACGTAGGCAATGCGCGAACTGCATTATTCAATTGGTTATTCGCGCGGCAGAAGAAGGGAGTGCACGTTCTTCGTGTTGAAGATACTGATGTCGAGCGCAGCGAAGCCCGTTTTGAAACTCAGCTTCTGGATGACCTCCGATGGCTTGGCATCGACTGGGACGAAGGACCGGATATCGGCGGCCACTTCGGTCCGTATCGACAAAGCGACCGCATGGAAGTCTATCGTCGCTACGCCGAGCGTCTGCTCGATGAAGGCAAGGCATATCTCTGCTTCTGTACTGCCGAGGAACTTGACCGCGAGCGTCGTGAAGCTGCGGAGCGCCATCTCCCGCAGGTGTATTCAGGACGGTGTCGGCAATGCGATCCGATGGAAGCGAAGCGTCGGCGCGAGAGCGGTGAGCCTGCTGCGATTCGCCTGAAGATTCCCGAGCACCCCATACATTTTCACGACATTGTTCGCGGCGACGTGACCTTCGACAACGAGTCGGTAAGCGATCCGATCATCGTTCGCTCATCGGGAGTGCCGGTGTACAACTACGTCGTGGTGGTCGACGATGCCGAGATGAAGATCACACATGTAATCCGCGGCGACGATCACCTGTCGAATACACCGAAACAAGTCGCACTCTATGAGGCACTGGGATTCCCAGTTCCGGAATTTGCGCATCTTTCAACCATCCTTGGTCCCGATCGCGAGCGCCTATCGAAGCGTCATGGTGCGACCTCGATCTCGCAATTTCGGGAGATGGGGATCCTGCCGGAAGCCCTCGTGAACTATCTTGCACTGCTCGGATGGGCTCCCAGCGGGGGCACGAGGGAGACATTCACGCCGAAGGAGTTGATCAAAGAATTTTCTCTCGAACGTGTGACGCCGTCACCGGCTGTGTTCGATTTCGAAAAGCTCTATTGGCTGAATCGTTACTACATCAAAGCTGCGGATGCGAAGCGGATTGTCTCCCTTGCGTCACCTTATCTGTTGAAAGCGGGATTTATCCCTCATGATTCACATCCTGAACTGGGAACCTGGATCGAGGCTGTCATCGCGCTGCTCGTTCCGTATGTCGATCGCCTGGACGAGATTCCGAAGAAGGCGAAATTATTCTTCGAGTATGACGCCCAACTCGCCGTTTCCGCCGAAGATAACCAGCCGCTATTGACGTCCGACATCGGCAAACGCGTCGTATCGGCATTCGAGGTTGCAGTACGCACGAGCACTAACGGCTTCAGCGCCGAGAGCTTCAAGTCAGTTATCAACCGAGTGAAGGATGAAACTGGAGCAAAGGGGAAAGAGCTGTTTCACCCCATTCGCATTGTCATCACTGGCTCCCACTCCGGGCCAGATTTCGATCGCGTGATTCCGCTCATTGAGACCGGCAGCCGCTTGGATTTGCCCAGACACGTGATGAGCGTGCGAGAGAGAGTCGAGGCCTTTCAGCACGCATCAGGCGGATAACGCACTACGTCTTAAGACTTTGTTTTCAGTCCGCCTCTTGCGCGATATGTGGCAAGAGGCTGAGTGGTGCGGGTACAAGAGCGCCACGAACCTTCTTGTACGCCGCCCAGAGCAGCGAGGGCTGCCCATATCGAACGGGTCCGGGAGGGTTCAACGGCTGCTCACCGACTAGCAACTGCGCGTTGAATTTCGTTCCATCGAAAAATTTGATCATCGCCTCAACGCAGACTGGTTGTGAATCTCTCTGCTTGCGAGCGCCTGGACAATTGTTCACTTCCCAACGCAGCCCCGCCGATGGTCCGGCAGCGTGTGCGATCCAATATCCTGCCGATTGATGCGGGAGCGACGAATCTAACATCGAGACTGGGGCGTCTTTAGCGTGGGCGACGATGTCTGCCTGTTCCGGAGACTGATCCTTGATCGCCTGTTCCGTTGCAGGTTGATCAAACAGCACTACAGGAACCGTTGACGCCATAGATTGCGGGTCAGGAGCGGATTGAGTTTCTGCAGACGGCGTAGATTGTGACGCTGTGCTGAGCTGATACTCTTTTCGCACGAAGAGTATTGCGCAAACAACCGCCAGCACTCCGGCAAAGAAAAGGATTTGATCGCGCGACACAACGCCTCAATTATGTTCTTCTTTTTTATCGACAGACGATTACTACTCTGACTCTATTCTGCAGTTCATCGCGCCACTTTCACGATTACGAAGGTGCACCTTCTCAGATACCCCTGCGAGCGTATTAGCCATGAACTATCGGTGTTAAAATCCGCGACAAGAAGCAGTGAGCGCTTGTGTGCTTCAGCGCACAGCGGAGAGTGCGAGGGGGCGCGTCGGCTGCGGCGGACGGAGCCTCTGATATGGCAGGCGAATCGGAGCTGGTTGTTCTTGTCGGCTTCATGGGAGCGGGCAAGACGACGGTCGGGAGAGAGCTGTCAAAGGTCCTGAACTGGCCTTTCTTCGATCTCGACGCGCTCATCGAGGGCCGCACTGGTCGCACGGTTCCGGCGCTGTTTGCGGAGCAGGGAGAAGCGGCCTACCGCAAGCTGGAAGCACACTCACTCCGCGAGCTGCTGCAAACGCTCGAAGACGAGCCGGCCGTCATCGCTCTGGGTGGCGGCGCCTTCGTGCAGGAAACGATCCGGCAGATTCTCCGCGACAATTCCGCCTCCGTGGTGCATCTGGACGTTGGCCTCGAAGAGGCGCTGCATCGTTGCGCTTCCGCTCCCGGCTCCCGTCCTCTGCTGCAAGATCGCGATCGGGTAACGCTGCTGTACGAGGAGCGTGTGCCGTATTACCACACTGCAGACCTGGTGGTGCGGACCGACGGTAAGACGCCGCTCGAAGTGGCCCAGGAGATCGCGGCAACATGGCAGTTGAATCCCAGAGACCAGGAGGTCCAATGAAATTTCGGTTCGCCGCCGTCGTCATTAGCTTTGTGGCATCTTGCGCTGTAGCTGCCAAAACGCCGAGCGGACAGATCGTCGACTCCGGCAGCTTCGGCGTGTACCTCGACGGCGCACGAGTAGCCACAGAGACATTCAAAATCGAGCAGCGTCCGGAAGGCAGCATTGCCAAATCGGAACTCAAGGCTCAGGACGGAGCGACACAACGGTCTGAAATGGAACTTACTCCGCAGGGAAACATTGTGCACTATGGCTGGGAGCAGCTCCAGCCGAGGAAGGAACAGGTGACGGTGGTCCCCAAAGACGAGTTCTTGAGCGAGACCATCAGCCTGGGCCCGAATCAAAAAGCATTTAACGTTCCACATCTCTTGCCGCACTCCACGCCAATTCTGGAAGACAACTTCTTCCTGCATCGCGAAATCCTCATGTGGAGATTTCTCGCTTCTGGCTGCACGGCGAAGCCTCAAGGCCTACAGTGCAGCACAGCACCGCAGCAATTTGGCGTATTGGTGCCTGCACAACATCTTGCAGAGAAGGTGACTATCGACTTCAAAGATCGCGAAAAGATTTCCCTGAGAGGAAAGGAAATCGAGTGCAGTGCGTTCCGCCTTCACACCGAGGATAGCGATTGGGTCGTATTTCTCGATGATCAGGAGAAGATGGTTCGTATCGTAGCTTCCGCTGCGGGATTGGAAGTTGTGCGAGACTGAGGGGAAAACAGGGTACGGGGGAGAGGGGACGGGTTAGAGGACGAAGCACAACGAGCAATGTTGGCTCATGGTGAAGGAGTGCGAGCAAGAATGCAGCAGATAGATCTCACATTCTTACCCGCCGTTAATGTCTTCGCTCCATGTCCGAGTGTCGACCGACATTGCCTGTTCCCTGTAACCTGTTCCCTATAACCTGCCTTTATGCCCGCAGTCCTCACTCCCGCCCCGCGCCGCCGTGCCGACATACTTTTCACATTGGCACTAATGGGGGGGCTCTATGCCGCATATATCGTGCGGCACGTGTTGCTCATTATCTATGTGAGCGCGCTGTTTGCGGTGGTGCTGTCGCCGGTAATCCAGCTCATTGCGCGAATCCATATTGGGAGGTGGCGTCCCAATCACGGAATCGCACTGCTGATTCTCATCGTTGGCCTGGCTACTCTGCTGACGTTATTTCTGATCTTTGCGCTGCCCCCGATCTTTCACGATGCTCGTTCGATGGCGTCGGAATGGCCTAAGCGGCTGATTCAACTGTCCAACAAAGCGCGTTCCGTGCCTTTTCTCGAAGGCATTGACATGACGAAGCTTGATGACTACATCGCCGAAGCCTCGGGCGGAGCCTTCGGGTTCTTTACCGGTCTCGCCGGCAGTCTCTTCGGTCTGTTTACCGGTATCGTACTGACGGCGTATTTCGTGATCGACGGCGAGCGCGTGTTCGCCTGGTCCATTTCTCTCCTGCCCATCGATCAGCGTGAGCGACTCTCTCGGACGCTTCTTCGCGCTGAGGATCGCTTGCGACATTGGTTGCTCGGCCAGGGAGTTCTGATGGTGAGCATCGGGGTGTGTAGTCTCGGCGCGTTCGGGTTCATGCACGTACGCTACTTCTATGTGCTGGCTGCCTATGCTGCACTCGCCAATATCGTGCCCGTAGTGGGGGCGCTGAGTTCTCTTGCACTCGCGAGCTTAGTCGCGTCCTTTGATTCCTGGCACAAGCTGCTCGGGGTTTTGATTTTCTATGCCATTTATTATCAGCTCGAGAATGCGTTTCTCACGCCCCGCATTATGAAGACGACCGTCGATCTTCCACCACTGGGTGTGATTACCGCCTTAATGATTGGTGGCGCCTTGGCCGGCATCTTGGGCGCGCTGGTTGCCGTGCCCACGGCAGCACTTGTCGCTGTTTTGGTCGATGAATATCTCGTGCAGAAACACGGAATGGTGATCAATCCTGATCACGATTTCGAGCACACCACAACAAGCCATGAATTCTAATTGCTGGTTTTTCCGACATCGAAACCTTCACATCGAGATTCATTGCTGAATCGCGGCGGACCGAAAGCCACCCGCTGACCGCCGGAACCTGGCTGTCCGTGTATCCTCTTGCTCTATGTCGAGCTACGTAGGTGCCATAGATCAGGGGACTACCAGTACCCGCTTCATTGTCTTCGACCGCTCCGGACGCATCGTCTGCTCGGCGCAGCGAGAGCACGAGCAGATTTATCCACAAGCAGGATGGGTGGAGCACGACGCGGAAGAAATCTGGCGTCGCACGCTGCAGGTAATCGACGAAGCCGTCGCGGAACGAGCATTGCGGCCAAAGGACTTTGCAGCAATTGGCATCACTAATCAGCGGGAAACAACTGTTTTGTGGGACCGCAAAACGGGAAGGCCCGTTTCCAACGCGATCGTTTGGCAGGACACGCGGACTGAATCATTGCTCAAGCGCTTCTCTTCATTCGAGCAGACAATGCGGCGCAAGACAGGTTTGCCGATCTCGACATACTTCAGCAGCCTGAAGCTGGTATGGCTTCTCGAAAATGTCCCTGGACTTCGCGAAAGAGCACAAGCAGGCGACATCGCCTTCGGCACCATCGATAGCTTTCTTGCGTGGAGATTGACCGGCGGAAAGAACGGCGGCCAGCACATCACCGACGTGACCAATGCCAGTCGCACTCAGCTCTTTGATCTCGAGCGCTGTTCGTGGGACAACGATTTACTGCAAACCTTCGGTATTCCCAAACAGATACTTCCGCGGGTTTGCTCCAGCTCGGAAGTATATGGAGCTGTCTGTCACAAGACGCTGAATGGCGTTCCTCTCGCCGGAATTCTCGGCGACCAGCAGGCTGCGCTCGTCGGTCAAACCTGCTTCGCCCTCGGGGAAGCAAAAAACACGTATGGCACTGGATGTTTCCTGCTGCTGAATACTGGCACGCAAGCAGTCGTTTCCAAACACGGCCTTCTCACCACGATCGCGTACAAGCTCGGAAAAGAGCCGACGCACTACGCCCTCGAAGGGAGCGTAGCCATCACTGGAGCCCTGGTGCAGTGGTTGCGCGACAACCTGGGAGTGATCCGATCCAGCGCCGAACTTGAGACGCTGGCACGAAGCGTGAACGACAATGGCGGCGTGTACTTCGTGCCGGCCTTCTCTGGTCTGTATGCGCCTTACTGGCAAGCTAATGCCCGTGGGGTAATCGCAGGATTGACGCGCTACGCCAACAAAGCACACATCGCGCGTGCCGCGCTCGAAGCAACCGCCTATCAGACACGAGAAGTCCTTGAAGCCATGGAGCAAGACTGCGGCAAGCCGGTTGGAATTGTCCGTGTCGATGGCGGCATGGTAGCTAATAATCTGCTGATGCAGTTCCAATCCGACATTCTGAATCGCGAAGTGGTGTCGCCGCACGTAAAAGAGACCACCGCTCTCGGTGCCGCATTTGCTGCTGGACTTGCCACAGGGTTCTTTCAATCGCTCGATGAACTCAAAGCCACATGGAAGGTCGATCGTCGATGGAATCCTAAAATGGAATCCAGTCAACGCGATCGTCTGTATTCGCGTTGGAAGAAAGCGGTAACCAGATCGATGGATTGGGAATAAGCTAAGCGGAGCGCTGCCCGATATTCCGCACCGAGACCTTTTGCAAATGTTCCAGCACCGCTCGTTGCGCGCGCGTCGGATAGCGATACTTCAAGCGCGCCACTCCAATCCTACGCCGTATTGATTTGTCAGCGATGAGTACAAACCTGCACCCGCTAGTTTCTGTGATCGCCATCTGCGGCACGACAGAGACACCCATTCCCGCCGAGACCATCGCCAAGATCGTCGCGAACTGCCCGCTCTCAAATACGACATTCGGATTCACGCGCGATTGCCGGCACGCCTGCAGCGCGTTTTCCCGAAAGCAGTGGCCTTCCTTCAGCAGAAGAAAAGGTTCGCTGCGAATCTGATCGAGCATCACCGTACGTCGAGTCGCGAGCGGATGGTGCTCGGGCAACACGGCGAAAAGTGACTCCTGCATCAGCTCAGTGGTGATCAACTCATCATTTTCAACCGGCAAGGCCAGCACGGCGAGATCGAGTGAGCCTTCATGGAGTCTCGCCAGAAGCGTCGGAGTAATCTCCTCAACCACGCTGATCGAAACGCTTGGATGCTGATGCGCGAAGCTGCTGAGCACAGGCGGAAGCAGATACGGAGCGATCGTTGGAATGGCGCCGAGTACTACTTCGCCACTCTCCGCGCTCGCCATCTCGCGGATCTCAATCCGCGCCTCTCCGATCTGGCGCAGAATCGCCTGTGCCTTGGGGAGGAATGCCTTGCCAAATTGAGTCAGCCGAGCGGAGCGGGGGAGACGATCGAAGAGCTTCGCTCCGAGTTCGTCCTCCAGCTTCTGGATCTGCTGCGAGAGCGAGGGTTGCGAGATACGGGTCGCCTCAGCCGCCCGCGTAAAATTTCCCGATTCGGCAACAGCGCAGAAATATCGAAGTTGATGAACTTCCATTCGTCCCTATCAATCTGTTTTGTCTATGAAAAGTCGAGCAACGATATATTAAACCTATCATCCTGGCAGACTTTTCGCGTCACCTTCATCGCTGGAGTTTTCTCCGTGTCCTCCGTGTCTCCGTGGTTAAGTGTTCCGTCTTCCCGAAACGAAATCGTTCTCGGCGATGAAGTAGCGCAGGGGCATGTCAGAGGACTTCGTAATCCCGATTCGAGTGCTTTCGCGGATTTCATGCGGTCGCGTACCATCATCCACAATCTTCAGGTGAGATCCGTCGCGATAGAGCTCCTGTCCATTCAATCGTTCTCGCGTGATGGAGAGCGCCTGGCAGACTCGTCCAGGTCCGCTGGTGAGGAGCTTCAAGCCGGAAGTCGAATGCAATCGTTCGCGTGAGATTCCTCGCGCCTTGGCCATTGCTTCAATCCCTTCCAAGGGCTCGATCGCTCGCAGGAGCACGCAGCCTGCTTGTCCTTCAGGCAAGCAGGAGAAGTTCAGGCAGTAGTGCGCGCCATAGATGAAATAGACATATGCGTGACCAGGAGGCCCGAATAAGACTTCGTTGCGCGCAGTCTTTCCCGCAGCCGAGTGAGCGGCGAGATCACCGTCGCCAAGATAGACCTCGACTTCCACGATTCTGCCTGAGAGCCGCTGCGCTCCGGCACCAGTGGACAATGTACGAACGAGAACCTTGCCCAGCAGTTCGCGCGCGACCACTCGCGGGTCGCGCGCATAAAATGTTTGAGGCAGGACGCGCTCTCTTGCAGCCGCCATTTACTCCTAGATTACCTGCTGAAGAGAAATCTGCGACCTGTTCCAAAATTGAAACTGCGTTGGACGCCGCCATTCGTCAGAAGAAAGCACCTTCAGGAGGGATTATGAAAGGCAAGATAGCCTTAAATTTCGCTGCGTTCCTGGTGATCTCGTTATCGCTGAGCGCGGCAACGATTCCATCAGGCACACACGTGACCATTCGCACGGGATCATCGCTGTCTTCAGCTAGAGCGAGAGCCGGGCAATCGGTGAGCTGCTCGGTTGCTCGAGATGTAGTAGTGAACGGCAAGACTCTGGCGAAAGCTGGCGACCCTGCAAAATGCCGAGTGACTTCAGCGAAGTCGAGCGGCCGACTCCATGCTCCGGGTGTTATCTCGGTTCGGCTGACGGAAGTTAACGGCCAACCTGTAACCACCACGTCGCATACGTTTCATGGAAAGAGCCACAAGAAAAGCAACGTAACCAAAATTGGCGGAGGCGCTGCTGCTGGAGCGTTGATCGGCGGAATCGCGGGCGGAGGTAAGGGCGCGCTGATCGGCACTGCCGCCGGCGGAGCTGCGGGTACTGGAGTCGCGGCCGCAACCGGAAAAGAAGAAGCCGTGATTCCTGCAGAAACCGCGATGACGTTCACCATCGGAGGCGCATCCGCGTCGAGCCGGCACCGTCGTTAAAGTTGTTTGTGGACCATTTTGGGCAGGAGCGAAGCAGCACATCGTTCTTTTTTTTTAACAACAGGTTTGCCGCGCTCCTGCCTCTTAGCTCGCGATGCGCTACACTTGAGGATCAGGCAGCGTCTCTTTCTGTTTTCTAAGCGCGTCTCCGCGTCTCTCGCTGCATCCAGGATATGACAACGCACTCACAGAGCACCGACGCTCCACGTTTGGCTGATTTCACCACCGATCTGCGCGTAGTTCCGATGTCATTGCTTTGCATCGTGATCGGCGTGGTCGGAGCGTACCTTGCGCTGATTCTGTTGAAGCTCATTTATCTCTTTACCAACATCTTCTTCTTTCAACATTGGAGTTGGACTTACAAATCGCCGGCGCTAAACACCCTTGGATTGTGGGTCATTGCCGTGCCGGTAATCGGTGGATTAATCGTCGGCATCATGGCGCGCTATGGTTCCGAGCGCATCCGCGGCCACGGAATTCCTGAAGCGATTGAAGCCATTCTGCTGAAGGGTGCCAAAGTGGAACCACGTGTCGCCGTACTGAAACCGGTCTCGGCGGCAATTGCGATCGGTTCCGGAGGACCGTTTGGCGCAGAGGGTCCAATCATCATGACGGGAGGCGCGGTCGGATCGTTGATCGCGCAGTTCTTCCGACTGAGCAGCGCAGAACGCAAGACGCTGCTTGTTGCCGGCGCCGCAGCCGGCATGTCGGCGACCTTCGCTGCCCCGGTTTCAGCCGTACTGCTCGCCGTCGAGTTGTTGCTGTTTGAATGGAAGCCTCGCAGCTTGATTCCCGTCGCCATGGCCAGCGCAACCGCAGCGGCTGCACGCCATTACCTGCTCGGACTAGGTCCTTTGTTTCCCATTCCGGAACATCACGTGATCATGAACGCGTCCGGCCTGGCATCCTCCATGCTGGTGGGACTGCTGGCAGGAGTTCTGGCAGCATTGCTGAGTTCAGCGATTTACCTCGTGGAGGATGGATTCAGTCATCTACCCGTCCACTGGATGTGGTGGCCGGCGATTGGAGCGATCGTTGTCGGCATCGGCGGCATCTTCTTCCCGCAGGCTCTTGGCGTAGGCTATGACGTGATCGCTTCCATGCTCGATCACGATCTTCCCTTCAAGCTGCTGCTCGGCATCTTCTTTGTAAAGGGGATCATCTGGTCGGTTTCATTAGGCTCCGGTACCTCCGGAGGCGTGCTGGCTCCGTTGCTGATCATGGGTGGCGCGCTCGGCGGCCTGGAGTCGCGCTTTCTTCCCAATTATGGAGCAGGATTGTGGCCGTTGGTGAGCATGGCCGCAGTGCTCGCTGGAGCTCTCGGCGCACCACTAACTGCTGTGATATTCGCCTTTGAGTTAACCCACGATCCCGGCGTGCTTCTGCCTTTGCTGATTTCTGCATTGGTTTCGTATGGATTGGTTGTGTTGACCTTACCGCGCTCGATTCTTACTGAGAAGTTGAGCCGCCGTGGATATCACCTCTCTCGCGAGTACATCGTCGATCCCATGGAGAGTCTTGCCGCAGAGGAAGTGATGCGAACCGATATCACCAAACTTCCGCGTGAGGCTTCACTCGACCAGGTGCGCAAAGCACTTGAGGTCGAGGAGAAAGCGGAGGTCCAGCGACTATTCCCCGTTGAAGATTCAGAAGGCAAGATGGTCGGCGTAATCCCACGTTGGGATCTCGAGCAATTCATCGCCGGGAAGAAAGGACCGAGCTTCTCGTCGCTAGTCATAAGCCGCCCGGTTGTCGCGTACGACGACGAGCGTCTCACAAGAGTCGTGCAGCGAATGGCGAGCAGTGGGTTCACCAAGCTTCCAGTGGTCAAGCGGGAAGATCCAGCTAAGGTGCTTGGCATCGTCTCGATCTCCGATTTGTTAAAGGCACGTCTTGCGGCGCAGGACACCGAGGAGCGCCGCGAGCGTGTTTTGCAACTCAGCGTTCCGTTGCTGTTCCGCGGCGAAGAGGAAGAAGGCTCTCCCAATCGCAAGGCGCAGTGAAACCGAACGTGGAGCCGGCCGCCCTCGGCCGGACTTTGCGCTAATGTAAGATGCCCATCATAAGGTTTAGACCTTCAAGGCGGGCTTGTTGGCAATAGAGAAGTCGTCACAGGAGCAAGAACCCGGCCGAGGGCGGCCGGCTCCACGCCACCTGCGTCTCTGCGCGCCACCTTGTCATCCCAGGCATCCTGTTCTCGAATCGGAGACTATCTAATAGGTGCAGTTCACAATTGCCGACTCCTTTTGCGGATGAGGATTCTTCAGCGAGTTTTTCTATGCTTAGCGCTGATCGCGTGCCCGTGCGTCTTGCTCGCGCAGCAGCCGTCTCGCCGTGCGCCGATTCCGGTTGCGCCTTCGAAGCACGGCGGAACATCTCTCATCGTCGTGGTTGGCGATGAAAACAATGTAGTTGTTCCGGATTGCCTCGTCACTCTCACCGATAACGAAACGGGGGAAGTCCTGCGAGTGCAGACCGACGCCGCGGGCCGTGGCCGCTTCCTCAGTCTCAACCCCGAACACACGTTCACAATTCACGCCGAGCGGGCGAATTTCTATGCGATTACGAAATCCGATCTCCAACTCAATGGGGCTGAAACTCTGGAGCTTACTGTTCCCCATGTGCAAGAAATGAAGGAGACGGTAAACGTCACCGGGTCGGTGCAGGGCATCGATCCCGCGCAGACGGCTGACACAAAACAGCTTGGCACGCCGGAGATCGTCAATATCCCTTATCCAACGTCGCGCGACATTCGCAACATCCTCCCGTATTTCCCGCAAGTCGTGCAGGACGCAACGGGACAGGTTCATGTCGCCGGCGCTGACACCTACGAGACCAATGATGTTCTGGATGGTTTCGAGATCACATCGCCTGTGAGCGGCAATCTTGCCATGCGGTTCAGCGCTGATGCCGTGCGGGAAGTCTCGGTCCAGAGCAGCCGAGTATCGACCCAATATGGGAAGGAATCAGGCGGAATCATCGATTTCAATACGGGAATGGGAGACGATCACTTCCGTTTCGATGCCACTAACTTCATTCCGTCATGGAAGAATATCAAGGCCAAAGGCATCAACTTCGATAAATGGGTGCCCCGGGCCACAGTTTCCGGGCCCATCAAGAAAGGAAGGATCTGGTTCTTTGATTCCGCTGATGCCGAGTACGACAACTACATCTTCAGAGATCTGCCCAATGGCTCCGACCGCGATCCATTCCTTCGCGGAAGCAATCTTGCGAAAGTGCAGATGAATCTGCGCCCGAGCGACATCCTCAGTTTTGGCTTATTGAACAACACGCAGGATGAAGACTTCCAAGGCCTGTCACTAACTACGCCTTCCTCAGCAACAGTCAAACGCGACATCGGCGCATATCTCGCAGACGTGAAGGAGCTCCATTATTTTTCCGGTGGCGCACTCCTGGAAATAGGATTTGCCTGGAACACCTTCAACGATCGCTATCGACCGCAAGGCACAAGTCCGTTTGTGATTACGCCGAATCTGAACGAGGGAAACTATTTCCAGGCCTTTCACGGAACTTCGCGCCGCGCACAAGGCATTGCAAACCTGTTTCTGAGAGGGTTCAACGCTCTCGGACGCCACGAGATAAAGCTCGGCACAGAGATCGATCAGATCAACTTTACGCAGTTCTATCAGGACAGCCCCTTCTCGCTTCTTCGCGCTGATGGAACTCTCTATCGCCAAAGCGTGCTGCCTGCCTCGACGTCACTCGACCGCAATAACTTCGAAACCAGCGGTTACATCGAAGATAAGTGGTCGCCATGGGAACGCATAATCGTGCAGCCCGGGCTGCGCTTTGACTGGGATGAGATCGTCCGTCGCCCGCTCTTCTCGCCGCGAATTGCGGGTACCTATGCCCTCGGCTCTGAGCGCACAACTAAGATTTCGGCTGGTGTCGGCATTTATTACGAACGGATGCACCTGGATTACTTGGCGCGAGCCATGACCGGCCCTCGGCTCGACTATTACTACGATGCGACTGGAATAAATCTTGTCGGTCCGCCATTGGTGACGACCTTCAGCGTGAACCAATCTTTTCTGCACGAGCCAAGATTTCTGAATTGGAGTGCCGGGATAGAGCAGAAGCTTCCGGCCGGAATTTACGGAGCACTCGAGTACCTGCAAAAGCGTGGAAGCGATGGGTTTATTTTTCAGAACCTGAACACGACGTCAATCCTGTCGGGAAATTACCTACTAACCAACACGCGTCAGGATCGCTATCGTTCTGTCCAGGTTACGGCGCGAAAGCATTTCCGCGGCGACTACAACGTCTTTGGCTCGTACACCCACTCATATGCGCACTCCAATGCTGTAGTGGACTACTCGCTAAATAATCCGATCTTCAGCGCGCAGATGAGCGGCCCGCTCCCATGGGATGTCCCAAATCGGTTCATCAGTTGGGGATGGTTCCCAACGCCATTCAAGCGCTTTGATTTCGTCTATTCGCTGGACTATCGCACCGGATTCCCGTGGACGACGGTGAACCAGAATCAGCAGATCGTAGGTGCGGCGTACTCGAATCGTTTTCCTTCTTACTTTGCATTCAATCCCGGATTGGAATTCCGCTTCACCTTCCGCGGCTATGCGCTCGCTCTGCGAGGCGTAGCAGAGAACGTGACGGACCGCAAGAATCCGGCCTTTGTGAACAACAACATCAACGCAACGAACTATGCCACATATGGCGGCTTTGACGGCCGGGCGTTTACGGCGAGAATCAGGTTTTTGGGAAGGAAATAGCGCGGGTATCTTAGTCCGCCTTTCCGAAGCTGGCCGATTCGGAGACCCAAGAGCGAAAGGGCATTCTCCTGGCATGCTCCTTCTATAATTCTCGGTTCTCGAAAGTTCGCATGAAACCATTGGAAGGTCGTGTCGCACTGGTAACCGGGGCGTCTCAAGGCATCGGACGCGCCTGCGCTCTCCGTCTCGCCGCTCAGGGAGCAAAGGTCGCGCTTGCCGCGCGGAACAACGACAAACTACAGCACGTCGAAGGTGAGATCGCCGCTGCCGGCGGCGAGGCCGCGAGCTTCACCATGGATGTCGCTCAGGAAGAGCAGATCAAGTCTGCCAGCAAAGCTGCGCTGGAGCGCTTCGGAAAGATCGACATCCTGGTCAACAACGCTGGAATTACGCGCGACCAGCTTGTCATGCGTATGAAGCGCGGGGATTGGGATGCGGTACTCGATACAAACCTTACCGGTCCGTATCTCTGCATTCAGGCGGTGATTGGCTCCATGCTGAAACAGCGTTGGGGAAGGATCATCAACATCACCAGCATCTTCGGGCAGATGGGCCAAACCGGGCAGGCCAATTACTCAGCATCAAAGGCTGGATTGATCGGACTTACCATGTCGGTAGCTCGCGAGGTTGCGTCACGAAACATTACGGTCAATGCGGTCGCTCCAGGGTGGATCGAAACGGCCATGACGGAGGTGCTGAGCCAGGAGCTGCGCGACACAATGGCAAAGGCAATTCCTCTCGGGCGTGCAGGAACAGATCAGGAGGTCGCGCATGCCGTGTGCTTCCTGGCTTCTCCCGATTCGGGGTATATCACCGGTCATGTGCTGAACGTGAATGGTGGCATGTTGATGGGATAGTGGTGAAGGTGTTCAGAGCGCGTGAATACGTAATCTTCCTCTGGGCTCAATTAAGCAGGTGTTGTCATGAGTGCTGTTGCCGAAGTTGTCCATCGGCCTCGAATTGCGATCGTGCCGGCGGACAATCCAGTTCGCATCGAAGCCGTCCGCGAACTCTTCCTTGAGTACGCCAAATCTCTCAGCTTCAATCTGTGTTTTCAGAGTTTTGAAGAAGAGCTGGCGCGTTTGCCGGGCGAATATGCTCCGTGGTCGGGAATGCTGCTGTTGGGTTTAGTCGATGACCAGCCGGGCGGATGCGTCGCCCTTCACCGCTTCGATACGAAAGCGGTTTCCGAGGACGATGAGATTTTGTCAGAGCTGGACCTTTGCGAGATGAAGCGTTTGTATGTCCGTCCGCAGTTCCGCGGCATACGGCTCGGCCGGGACCTTGTCGACGCGATTCTGAAATGCGCGGCAGCGATCGGCTATCGTCGCATGCGCCTCGATACCGTTCCAAGCGAGATGGCGACAGCGGTTGAGATGTATAGAAAATTGGGGTTTATTGAGATTCAACCGTATCGCGAAAACCCGGTGCCGGGCGCAACCTACATGGAACTCGACATCCGCGCCTGGCAGGCTACCTCGGCAAAGCGCGCTACGAATTCAACTTCTTCTTAAACTGTGGTAACTGGCGGGAGTTTACCTTCTGACAAAAATTGTCCTTGCAGAAAGGTTCTACTCTGGTTACTATCTGCTCGCATCCCAGAACGCTGCCCGAGAGAAAATCCACAATGAACATCGGTGAGACGATTCGCAATTATCGCCTGCAAAAAGGCATGTCGCAGGGCGATATCGAGAAACGCACGGGATTGCTGCGCTGCTATCTGTCGCGCGTAGAGAATGGGCACACCATTCCATCCCTCGACACGCTCGCGAAGATCGCCTCCGCGATGGATCTCCCTCTCGCGCACTTCTTTGCTGATCGTCATTCCTCCTCGAAGAACGGCAAAGATCTTCCGCAGTGGACTGAGGACGAAGTAAAGTTCCTCGCTCAATTCCGCCGCTACTCCAGCAATCTGAACGACAGCGATCGCAAGCTGGTGTTGGCAATGGTTAAGAAACTGGCTACCGGCGCGGGAAGGTAAGCGCATCCTCTTTTTTCTGTCATTCCGAACCGCCCGTTGTTGGCGGTGAGGAATCCCTACGCACTAATAGAAACTTTGTCTTCGTTACAGCCCTCCTACAAGGAGATGGCAAGGCGATGCGCTAGAACGATACGAAGTCGCTCCTCAGCTCATGTAATACGGTAGGGATTCCTCACCGCCTAAATCAGGCGGTTCGGAATGACAGCTGAGGAGCCTACGGCAGATGGAAGTCCACGCCGTTCTCTTCATTCTCGCGGCGGGTAGCATCCAGATCGAGTGAGGCTAGCGGGATTCTCTTGATTACAGGGCTTTTCGTCAGATCAAGAAGATCTGATCCGACAATCGCATAATTGCGCAGCTCGGACTTGTGCCCGTCGCGATAAACCAGTGTGGTCATCGGTCCAAGATCTTCCGGCTGCTGGGCGGGTGCAGGTTTTGTCTCAGCCGTTTGTTCGTGTGCAGGTTCGCGCTCGGTAAACGAATGCTCACCGTACCGGGAGCTGTCATCGGAGCGCGAGGTCTCGTCTTTAATTACGATCACCTGTGGCTGAACTGTCTGCGGCTGCTGAGGCTCCTCGTAGGCCGAATAATCGTAGAAGTACGGGTAGGCATAGGCATAGTACGGAACTACCACAACTGGAGTCGGACGGCGATGATGGAGCGGAGCAACTGACCGCACATTTCCAAAGGAAAAGCTCCCCCGAAAACCAAAGGCCGCGCGAGGATCGGTAACGCTGCCGGGTATGCCGCGCAGGGTTCCGTCTGGCCGCGGCGAGGTGACGGACGCTGGGATGCCGCGCAACTCTGGACCTCCCGCCCGCTGTGCGTTCAACGGAGCTGTTGAAAGCGCCAGCGAAAGCGTAAGTAGAGCAAGTCCCGGACGCATGGCTAATATTGTAGACGTTTGTGATAGCCAGGAGTTGCGCATTATTTCATCCCTCTGGCAGGTGAACGAGGCAGCTCTGATCCCTTGCACGCCAGAAATGATGTACCTTAGCGTGCAGGTCTCGCTCCATGAATCCGCCGAAATTAGAGGCAACACTGCTTCCGCAGATGGCGAAGCAAGCCCTCAGTCCGCTGAACAAGGGCATCGGCGTCCTAACCCACGACTTGTCGCTGGATGACGTTCCCAAATTGGGCTGGAACCTCTTGCGGGAAGACCTCAGCCTTCCTGTCGCGGTTCTTCACGCGGAGAAACTCGAACACAATCTGAAATGGATGCAGGCCTTTGCCGCCGCCTACGCCGTTAAGCTCGCGCCTCACGGCAAAACCACGATGGCTCCGAAGCTATTTCATCGGCAAATGGACGAAGGAGCGTGGGGCATCACGTTAGCGACCGCGCACCAGACGCGTGTGGCGTATGAGCACGGAATACGACGCGTGCTGATGGCGAACCAGCTCGTGGGCAAACAAAATATGGCAGCTGTTGCGCGAATGGTGGAGGATCCTGAATTCGAGTTCTATTGCCTTATCGATTCTGCCGAAAACGTGCAGCAGCTTGGCGATTTTTTCTGTCAGCACGGGCTCAAACTGAACGTCCTGCTCGAACTTGGTGTAGAAGGCGGTCGGACAGGAGTTCGGAATCGGGAACAGCTCAGCTGCGTCTTCGAAGCGCTGACAAACTGGCGTGGAACGCTGATCTTGTGTGGCCTAGAGATCTATGAAGGTGTTCTCAGCGAAGAGCTCGCGATCCGCAGCTATCTGCATCAAGCTCTCGATATCGCTCGCGAGCTTGCGTGCGACGGCCGCTTCGACCGTAGCCCGCTGATTCTATCGGGAGCCGGCTCCAGTTGGTATGACGTGGTCGCCGAGCTGTTCTGCAGCGCAGAGATTGGAGCGCAACTCGAAGTAATCCTTCGTCCCGGCTGCTATATCACGCATGACGTCGGTTCCTATCGCATTGCGCAAGAGCGAATCCTGAATCAGAACACAATCGCGCAGCAGATGCAGCCCGCTCTCGTACCAGCGCTGCAGATTTGGGCATACGTGCAATCAATCCCAGAACGGGACCGCGCAATCATTGGCATGGGTAAACGCGATGTCGCCTTCGATTCAGGGCTGCCGATGCCGACAATCCACTATCGCCCGGGTTGGTCAGAGCCGATAAAGGCTCCTAGAGGCTGGACATTGACACGCATTATGGATCAACACGCGTTTCTTCAAATCAATGTAGGTGATGATATTCACGTGGGCGATATGGTCGCCTTCGACATCTCACACCCGTGTCTCACATTCGATAAATGGCGCTACCTTTGCATTATCGACGGTTCCTATCGCGTCATCGATATTGTGGAGACATTCTTTTAGAAGTTTCTAGGCATCGAGCCGGTTGGAGGCGGCCACACGACTGTACCAGAGGCCCGAATCCTTGATCGTGCGCTTCTGACTGCGAAAGTCCGTGTAAATTAATCCATAACGCTCGGTATAGCCGTTGGCCCACTCGAAATTGTCGAGCAGACTCCACGCGTGAAACGCGCGCACCCGGGCTCCATCGGCGATTGCACGCGCCAATTCGGCGAGCACTTCCCGGAACCACTGGATGCGACGCACATCTGGTATGCGGTCGTGTTCATCGGGACCATCAAGATAACCGCATCCACTCTCGGTAATTTCGATAATCGGGTGGTCGTATTCCTTGGATATCTGCGAGACCAAATCATAGATTCCGGACGGCCACACTTCCAGACCGGAATCGGTAAGCGGACCTTCAGTGGGCATCGCGGCGCGGAAGCGCGTGTAAGGATCGCGTCCACCTGGTGAATTGTTCTCGATCTCCGTGCCGCTGAAATTGCCTCCGCTGAGGAATCGTTCTTTGCTTGCATCGGCGACAATACGACGCGTGTAGAAATGAAAGCCCACCCAGTCCAGCGGCGCGTACAGGAGTTTTTCATCGCCCGCCTTGAAACCCATCAGCTCATAGGGAGGTTCTCCAACGAAAGCTTTCGGGTAGCGACCATGCATTGCCGCTTCGAGAAAGAAGACATTATTCATGGCGTGGTAGCGAGCGGCTGCAGCGCGGTCGTCGTCTGACTCGGTCTTCGGGTATGCAGGAGCCATCTCATAGGCGCTCCCCACGGTTGCTTTGGACGAAGCTGCTTTGACCGCACGATGCGCCCCCGCCTGAGCAAGAGCCAGTGTGTGCGCTGCTTTCAAGAAATCGCTGAAGCTAGTCCGACAAGGCGGAAATGCGCCGGCAGCATAGCCCATGAAAGCGATCGCCCAAGGCATGTTGAAAGGTGCCCAGACCGTGATTCGATCACCGAGACGCTTGGCAAGAATGCCAGCGTAATCTGCGAAGTAGCTGGCTAGATCCCGGTTTGGCCAGCCTCCGCGGTCTTCAAGTGCCTGAGGAAGATCCCAGTGATACATCGTGCACCAGGGCCGGATGCCTGCCGCGAGCAAAGTGTCCACGAAGCGGCTGTAATGATCCAACCCCTTCGTGTTCGGAGCACCGGTTCCGGCAGGCTGAATACGTGGCCACGAGATAGAAAAACGATGGCTCTTCTGGTTCAGTCGTTTGGCCAATGCGATGTCCTGCGGATAGCGATGGTACTGATCGCAGGCAATGTCCCCCGTCGCCCCTCCTCTTACTTTGCCGGGCGTATGCGTGAATCTGTCCCATATCGATTCGCCCTTGCCGTCCTCATTCCATGCGCCTTCTACCTGGTATGAGGCTGTGGCAGTGCCCCAAAGAAAACCTTCGGGAAAACGCGCCTTTTGTATTACCGAATTGGGAACCGATCCTGGGACCTGATCTGCAGAGAACGTCGCATCGGCATAGCTGTAGTCATGACTCAGTACAGCGCCTGCGACTGCGGCGAGGGAACGGGCTGCAAATTGGCGACGATCCATAATCTCTTCCACCAGCGATCAGAATGCTTTCAGCGGTGGATGATAACAGCAAGAGATCGCGACACCTTCAACCGCGCCCAGGTTCAAGCTAAATGAATTGAAAGCACCAACCGATTCGCCGTTAGCGAACTATGATAGCGGCACGATTCACAGATGTGGTGTTCGCGTCCTCAAACGCGAAATGCGTTGAAACATTGGCGTACTCCTTTTGATTCACCTCGACATACGGATACACGAAGTAATTCAACGCTCCCGCGTCCTGTTTCGGGCTCAGGGTAATATCCCGTCCTACGCTGAATTGGATGCGATTGTCGTCCCAATGCCCGAAAAAGAACTCACGCTGGTCGGGATGCTTCCACGCCTCTGAGATATCCACCGGAACCCAACCGTGATCTTTGGTGTAGAAGTCGGCCCAGCAGTGATAGCCGGGAATCTCGCCTGAATGCTTGTCTGTCGGAATAGAAAATCCGATTTCGAAGCGCGCAGGTATTTTCTGCGAGCGGGCCATGGAGATGAACAAAGCGTGGAAGTCTGTGCAGTTGCCGTGTTTGGTGTTGCAGGCATACAGCGTGTCGCCATGGCCCCAGCCAGTGCCAGTCTTGTCGTAGCGCATGTTGGCCAGAACGTACTCATACAACGCCCGGCCCTTTTCGTAGTCTCCTCCGCTCACCGAAGCGACCTGCTTCGCGGCAATGTCTGCCGGAAGTCCCGTAATGGGAACTAGCTTATCGGGAGAAAGCAAACGTCTTTGTTCCGCAACTCGCAAACCTCCCGCCGTATATGCAGAGCTCTGTTTTCGGACAACGTCATACACAATTTCAAACGCGTACTCTGCTTTATCGGCTTTCGCAGTTTCCGCGTACAGCATCTCGTCGCCGTACTCGTGTTCGCGCGTGCGCTTGAAAGCGAGATCTCCGCTTTCCGACACGACCTTCACTTCCTGAAACGCATCAGAGTGCGCGAGCGGAATCCAGATGCGCAGAGGCGCGCCCGGACTCACGTTCCGAACTGAAAAGCCATAATGGAATGTGAAATGCCTCTCTGGCGTGATCGATTGTGCAAAGGCAAAAAGACTGAAAGACAAAGACGCGAGCAGCACACGAGCAAAGGCTTGCATGATTTCTTCCCTTTCCTGAACTGATGCGGTGAGTGGTTGACGACAACCCGGGCGTCAGGAAACTAGCTTCAAGTGAAGGGAAGCAGGAAGGTCATTGCATTGCCCATCGTAGTCTCAGGGAGGAATGGGCGCAACGACAGTAGCCTGTCGGCGGATTCCCCTGACGATTCTTTTGCTACGCCGTCATTCAGCATTGCCTGCTGGGTTCATAGCGAACACTTCGAAGGCGCCGTGATCGCCTACAGCGTTTTCGCGAGCGCGCACTGCTTCTCCTACAAGCAGGAGCGAGGGCGCTGGCAGCGGTCCCAGACCAGGAAGCGCGCCGATAGTAGCCCGAATGACGGTTTGCGTTTCGCGGGATACCGCCGAGACGACGGCGCACGGAGTCTCCGCTCCGAAGCCTTCTTGAAGCAAGCGTCCAACCATCGCGGCGTAGTCCGGTCCTGGCATGTAGATCACCTGCGTTGTACCTTCTGAGGAGCCGGGCTGGGCACGGTGGCCAGTGCTGAAGACGACTCGCGAGGCCTTGCGACGGTCCGTGAGCGATGTCTCGAGCGCAGCAGCAGCAGCGAATGCAGTGCTGATTCCGGGGACTACCTCAAGTTCGATTTCCGCTTTGCGGAGGGCATCGATCTCCTCCCCTGCGCGGCCGAATAGCATCGGATCTCCCGATTTGAGACGCACGACGGTGCGTCCTGATTCGGCATAAGCGACGAGCATGGCGTTGATCTCTTCCTGAGAAACGCGAGCTGCGCCACAACGCTTGCCGACGGAGATCTTCACTGCCGCCGGTGGAATCAGCCCGAGAACTTCTTTGCTGATGAGATCGTCGTGCAGGACAACGTCGACTTCGCGTAAGACCCGGAGCGCCTTGAGCGTAAGCAGCTCCGGATCGCCTGGGCCGGCTCCAACGAGGAAGACTTTTCCTTTTGGCCCCGGGCTCATGCGCGCGCTCCCCGGGGATAAACCAGATCGCGCAAGAGCTGGAGACGCTCCGGGCCGGGCGCATGTTCGCGCAAGATGCGACGACGCTCTTCGCCGATTCGTTCGACGGCGGTTGAGAGCTCTTCAGGAAGCAGCTCTGTGATTTCATCGCGAACACGTTGTGCCAGATGAGGACTTTCGCCCTGAGATGAAACAGCTACGAGCAGCGGTCCCCTCCGGACCACCGCCGGGTAGTAGAAGTCGCATAACGGCGGCACGTCGACGACATTGGCTAGAATCCTGCGTTTCTGAGCTTCGTCATAGATTTGCCGATTAACCTCTTCGTCCGACGTGGCCGCGATCACTAGAAACGCTTCCTCCAGATCGCCAGGGAGATACTTGCGTGCGTGCCATGTAACACGCGCCGCCAATGCATCCCGAAACAAAACTGAGGGAGAAGGATCGACGACGACGACGTCAGCATCCGCCTCAAGCAGTCCGGCGATCTTCTGCGTGCCGATGGCTCCTGCGCCAACTACCAGGCAGCGCCGACCTTCGAGCTTGAGAAATATGGGGAAGAGGTTCACCTACTCAACTCCTTGAGGAACCGGCTGAGCGGCGAGCGGACGCTCAACTGGCGCAAACACCGCCCCTGCAAGAAACTCGCGCAGCTCCAAATCGCTGTGGCGCGCAAACCAGGAGCGCAAATTTTCTTCATGCTCGCGCGTTGATAAATAGGTGCGCAGCAGTCGCTCCAAAGCATCGGGCACTTCCGTAGCCGCTGCGCGATAACCGACGGGTCTTCCCGTTCTGGACCACGCGCCCACCGATCCGCCGGCGCAGAAGTAGTACGCATCGACCAGCTTGCCGTTTAGCTTGATCTTCTTGCCTTCGAGGCCAATGTCAGCGATCCAATGTTGACCGCAACCATTGGGGCATCCAGTTACGTGCAGCTTCAACTGTTGATCGAACTCGGGAAGACGCGTTTCCATTTCTTCCACCAGCCAACGCGTGAACCCTTTGGTTTCGGTAATCGCCAGCTTGCAGAACTCGGTGCCGGTGCACGCAACTGCTCCGCGCCAGAAGGGCGTGCCCTCGACGTGGAGATCTATCTGCTCCAACTCGCGTGCCAGCTCCGCTGTGCGGCTGCGAGGAACGTTGACGATGATGAAGTTCTGCATCGTCGTAGTCCGCACCTCGCCGGTTCCGAAGCGCTCGGAGAGTTCGGCAACTTGCGCAAGCTGATCGCCAGTCAGACGGCCGCGAAGAACTGAGGCTCCCACGTAGGCGAGGCCTGACTGCTTCTGCGGGTGAATGCCGACGTGGTCACGATAGATGTCAGAAGGAATGCGTTCCTCTTCGGCAGAATCGAGCTTGTAGCCAAGGCGGGCTTCGACTTCGCCGAGAAAGCGGTCGGCATCCCAGCCTTCGCGCAGGAATAGATACTTCAGGCGAGCACGCTCCCGGTTCTCACGCAAAACCGATTGCTCGCGGAAAACCTCCGCGACGGCGCGCACCACGGCAGTAGCCCGATCGAAAGGAACGAAGCAGTTCAGCCGTACTGCAAGATGCGGCTCGGATGACAGCCCTCCTCCCACGCGCAGCGAGAATCCGATTTCCCTGTTCCCAAAACGGTTCCGCTCCGTCGCAGTCAGAGCGACGTCATTGATTTCCGGGAATGAGCACCAGCTCCGGCATCCTGTGGCGGTGATCTTGAACTTGCGGGGCAGGTTGTAGAACTCGGAATTTCCCGAGAGCTCATGCGCGATGCCACGCGCGATGGGAGAAGCGTCGATGAACTCGTCACCAGCGACCCCGGCCAGCGGGCATCCGGTAACGTTTCGCACTACATCGCCGCAAGCGCCTTTCGGGCCGAGGCCTACCGTCGCGAGCGCGTCCATGGCGTCGACGAGTCCTTGAACGGTGAGCCAGTGGAGTTGAATGTTCTGGCGAACGGTGATGTCGGCCAGATTGCGCGCATGCTTCTGCGAAACCGCCGCGATCGCGCGCAGCTGCTTCGATGTAGCAATGCCGTTGGGCAGGCCAATGCGCATCATGAAGTACTCGGTCGCAAGTCCCTCGCCGCCTTTGCCGCCGACCGCGCCCACGCCGTCGCCCTGCGTGTAGATGCCCCACCATTTGAAGTACACGCTGGCCCACTCTGGCGGAATGGAGCCGCGACCTTCGCGCGCGAACCGGCGAATCTGCTCGACGTGCTCCCACGGATTCAGCTCGCGCTTCAGGCGCTCGACTTTCTGCGCCTTGGTTTCTTTTACTTGTGCTGGCTCTGGCATGATCTCCTTCAGAAATGCGCTATGCGGCTTGCCCCAACGACAAGCCCAAGAGTAATAAGAGCAATTACCACCTCACCGACAGCTCCGACGATGAACGGCCGCACACCTTGCTTCACCATTGCGCGGATATCTGTGCGCAACCCGACTCCCGCGAAGGTCAGTAGAAAAGCCCAGCGCGACAGATTGCCAAGCGCTGCGGTTTGCGATTTATCGAATACATGCAGGCTGGCGAGCGCCGAGATGAACAGGAATCCAAGTACAAATTTGGGAAATTTGCGCCACAGGAAAGAACCCTTGTTCTCTTTGAAAGCCGTCGCTTTTCCCGCAGCCCAGCGCAACGCGAAACCGAGGACCACGAAACCGATCATCGCGTTGCGCGTGGTTTTGGCGAGTACTGCGAACTTCTGTGCTGTCTCCGAGTAGATGGCTCCTGTTGCCACCGCTTCGGCAGTGTTGTCCACCGCAAGACCAGACCAAAGGCCGAAAGCATGGTCGGACATTCCCAACGCGTGTCCGATCAAAGGAAACAGGAGGAGTGAAATGGCACCAAGCGCGAGAATTGCCGCGATTGCAAACGAAGCGTCTTCATCGTCGGCGTCAATTGCACCCTGAGTCGCGATAATCGCGGAGACGCCGCACACGGACGATCCAACAGCAAGCAGCGCGCTCAGATTGCGATTCAACCCAAACCGGCGCCCGAGCCAGGTCATGAAGCTGATCGCTAGCGCGAGTTCAACGACGACGAGAACCAGGCTTACTCCGCCCATCACGGCGAGATCGCCAACGAGGAACCGGGCTCCGAGGAGCACGATGCCCGTCTTGAGCCAGAAGTCGTAGGTCGCGATGCCGGCGCGAAAGATGCGCGGAACCCCAATAGTGTTCGCGATAACCAGTCCGATCAGGATCGCCCAGAGCACATACTCGACATTCGGCAAGTGCAGATGATGCGTCTTGCCGTACAACGCAATCCTTTGCTCAATGAACTTTCCCACCAGACCAATCGCTGCAAGCAACGCAATTCCTGGCAGTGGTTCCAAGAGTCGGCGAGGCCAGGGGGCGAGTGTCGGTTGTGGTAACGCTATCGTCGCCATGTTCGTTCTCCTACCAGGGGATCCGTTTAATCCAGCCGAGCCGTACGACGAGCGACAATGCGAGGGCCGTCCAGACGGCGGCCGAGTCGAGGGAAAGCTGGAAACGTTTGCGCATTTGCGTCATATCTGCTCCGTTTGTGAGTGGGAAAATAAAAGCCCATCCGCTGTGGATGGGCTTCTTTGAGACTTATCGGGGACTACAAGGAAAGTCTAGGAATGCACCTCCACACACGAGCGCGCACAAACTCGACAACAACACATGCTCGACGTGGAGACACGAATCATTAGTGAAATACCCTACCGGACGACTCCGGGGATGTCAACTAACGGAGAGATGATGAGGGTTAAGCCTAAGATTCAACGTTTTCACTTCTGCCCCTTGCTCCTAGTTGTAGTGCATAAAGCAAAGCCGGCGAGTTCTCGCCGGCCTTTGTTCGTCCCGCACCCGTTTATCGCGGGATAGTAGATTGCTGTTGTTGTGGCACTTGCTGAGTTTGTGCTGGTTGCATCGGCTGGGAAGTGGGTTGAGTAGGCGCCGGCTGCTGGTTCTGATACTGCTCAGTTTGGGATTGCTGCTCGGCTGGTCCGGTTGATGGCATACCTTCAGCCGAGGCAACATTCCCGATCGGCTCTCCGGAGACGACCATCTGTACGCGCCGATTCTGCTGGCGTCCTGAGGCCGTAGCATTGGTCGCGACTGGATCGTTCTCTCCGAATCCTTGTGCAGTCACGTTATTGAGATTGATGCCCTGCGCAACGAGGTAATCGCGGACGGTCATGGCTCGGCGCTCGGAAAGCTGCTGGTTGTAATCCGGCGTGCCGGTGCTGTCGGTGTAGCCTTCGACCTGCACTTTCAAATCGGGGTACGCCAGCAGAATTCCGGCCACCTTGGCCAGCTTCTCGCGGGCTCCCGGCTTAAGCGTGTACTTGTTGGTATCAAACAAGACATCGGACATATTCACGATAAGGCCACGAGCAGTGTCGCGTGTCTGCAGGATCGAGTTGAGTTGCTGTTGCAGACGTTGACGTAGCTGTTCCTTCTGCTGCTCGGCTTGCTGCGCCTGAAGCTGGGCTTGTTGCGCTTGCTGCTGAGCCTGTTGAGCTTGTTGCTCGGCGGCGAGTCTCTGCTGTTCGGCCGCCTGTCGCTGCTGCTCAGCGTCCTGCTGCGCCTGTAGCGCTGCCTGACGCGCCTGATCAGCTTGCTGTTGCGCTAACTCCGCTTGTTGACGCGCTTGCTGTGCGGCTTGAAGATCCTGTTCGGCGCGGGCACGCTGCTCGGCTTCCTTTTGCCTCTGGGCTTCCGCCTGCTGCTGCTGTGCTTCGGCTTCTGCCGCGCGGGCACGAGCTTCTTCCACTCGCTGACGTTCACGTTCCTGTGCCTGTGCAATCGATTCCTGCTCACGACGACGCAGCGCGATTACGCGCGCATCTTCGGCATTTTGTGCCGCATCGCGCGCTGCGGTTTCTACCGGCTTCCACTGCTTGCGATGGTAGTAATCCTCGGCACGATCGAGCGACCCCTGTGCTTTGGCGAGCGAGTCAGATGCGTACTGATCAGCTTCTGCAGCTTCGGCGAGGCGCACGGCGTTACGGGCCTCCAGCAATCCGAGGGGAACTTTGTGGTGGTCGTGGTTCTCATCTTCGACCAGCGGCTTCAGGGTACTTGCATTCTCAGTTTTCGTGTACTGGCCGCGAGGCAGCAGCTCGTACTTCGCCGTAACTTCCTCGATCTGCCCTTTGGTGTCGGGCAGGATCTTGTTTTCCATCACCACCACATCGCTCGGAGTAGTCACCGCGAAGTACGGTTCGGCGGTGACGATCAATCCAAACGTCTGCAGGCCAGTGGTGACGTCGAGCTGCGCATGATCGCCTTTCATCGGCAGCTCGCCCAAGTTCTGGGCGCGGCCTTCGGGAGTAATCGCCCATAAAACATAGGTTAGGTATTCGGGGCCAAATTGCTCCGGGTCACCGATTTTGTCGAGTTTGGCGCTGATCACCACGCGTCCGTGGCGGCTGTCCACGTGCGCATCACCTTTCGCCTGCGGCATGAGCGTGGTGCCCACCATTCCCACTTTGGTTTCGCCGCCGAGATGCCGGTAATTTACCGCCTCAATGGTGCGGCTTACGACCTGTACTTTGAACAGCGGGACGGTCTCGCCGCTCTGATTCGTGGTCGTGCCTTGGGCATAGCCGTTGTTCTCGTTCACATTGGACGGCGGTTGTGATGTCGGATTTGGTACCTGCGCCGCGGCGAAGGCGCAGAGCGATAGGCAAAGAGCGAAGACTCTGATCTTCATAACCCACCTCTGAAATGTCACTTGGAGCGGGAAACAGTGCTTAATCGCGTGAGATGCGATGACCAATAAAAAGGAGGGATTGTTCCAGCGGCTCCTCGCTCGTAAGCTGCTGAGCAGCAGGCGCTTCGGCTATGACATTTCGGACCGGGAGCCCGGGCCGAGCACTGCCGACCTCCTCACTTCGCTGACGCGATAATATACTTGCAGCGTTCTTTCGACGTTCGAGTCCAACTATCATGCGTTTACGTTTTTCCGTACTTCTTGCCGTTTTTATGGCCCTTACAACATTCGCCTATACCGCTGACACCTCTGTGCTTAAACCTCCACCGGGAGCGAAGGTCGCCATCGTCGAGTTTCTCGATCTGCAGTGCCCGGATTGCGCCAATGCAAATCCGCTGATCGAAGAGGCGCAAAAGACCTACAACATCCCAGTAGTTCGATACGATTTTCCGCTTACGAAGCACAACTGGTCGCATCAGGCGGCAATCATTGCCAAGTACTTTGACAGTCAATCAAAGTCTCTCGGAGCCGCGTGGCGCGCCTACTGCTTCGAAAACCAGCCCGCAATCACGCCTGAGAACCTGCGCAGCTACGCAGAAAAATTCGCGGCGGCAAATAAGACGTCGCTGCCTTTCGTCGTTGATCCAGACGGGAAGTACGAAGCACAAATTAAGGCAGATTTAGCTACCGGAGAGCGGGTCGGAATCCAACACACCCCGACGATTTACGTCGTGTCCAACACGTCCCACGGGCAGCCGTTCGTAGAGGTAGTAGATCGGTCTAAGCTCTATTCGATCATCGATCAGATGGAGAGCGAAGCCAATGCCAGTGGTTCCAAGACTTCGAGCTCCAAGACCTCGACTAGAAAGCCGGCTAAAACCACCAAAATCGCAAAGAAGTAGCTTGTAAGTAGCTGATCCTTGGGCCCTTGCTGCAGCCGGAAAAGGAACGGAAATCGCCTTCGACTTTAGTCACTTTATCGAAGGTGCCGTTACGTTCGTTAGCTGTGCCGAATTAGTAAACGAAGATAGATTTTGGAAGTGATGCTGAAAGCGCTGCTCCTCACACGCGATCAGGAAGTCCTGCGCGTCATCAGACGTGTGCTGGAAACGGTGAGCATTGAGATGGAGACGGTCACCTCCACCGACGCCGCCCGCCAGACCATCGATCGTCGCAAATTCGACGCGATACTGATCGACTGCGACGACGTGCAGAGCGGCTGCGATCTGATCCGCGAGCTGCGCAAAGGCAAGTCGAACGCGAAGTCGATAGTGTTTGCGATTACGAATCGCATCACCAGCGTGAAAGACGCCTTCGCGATCGGCGCTAATTTCGTGCTGGATAAGCCAGTCTCGCCGGACCGCGCGACACGCAGCCTGCGAGCAGCCCATGGTCTCATTCTCCGCGAACGTCGTCGCTACCATCGGCATCCCCTGCAAACCACCGCTCACGTCAGCTACGGAAATCTTCGCGATGTGCCGATTCCCCTGAGTAATATCAGTGAAGGCGGGTTGGCGCTTGCTACTTCGCGCACCTCCGATATGAAGGGCGTGGTCTCGCTGCGTTTCGAGCTGCCAGGGTGCAACCGCTCGCTTGAAGCAAAAGGTGAGTTCGTCTGGACCAGCGAGACCGGACGTGTAGGAGTCCGCTTTACCTCAGTTCCTCCAACTACCAAATCAGAACTCGATGCTTGGATCGCCCGGCAGCTCGACATGGGCTCTGCTGCGCTGGTG